>NZ_JAFEHE010000002.1:0-267502 GCF_016887925.1 Pseudomonas sp. MIL9
ATGTGTTTGCTCGCACGAACATCATCAATCAAATCGGCGTTCTTGTTTCTGTGTTTCCCGGGATTCCGTGAAGAACCAAAAAAAAGTCCGTGCCAGCACGGACTTTTTACTGTCGGCACCTTGTGCCATGAGACACCCCATCGGCCTGCCGACGGGCCGGTTCAGCAACTGAACTGGTTTTTGCTCTCGATCTGTAGCTTCTAATCAGCATCTAAGCCCTGATAATTGAATGATTACTTTCATCTCAAGGAATGAGTCATGGTCAGGTATCAGATCGATACTTTTCGCTATGCAGCACTAATACATATCCAAAAAAGAGTGGGGTGTTACGCCGTTATCGAACAATCACCGGCAACTTCTTTCTTTATTTTTTGTATTACGCGTCTGTGGGGCTCTGTCGGAAACTTCCTAGGACGTCGAGCGCAAACGCAAGAAACCTTGCCAGCCGGGCGTTTCCTCAGCGCAGACGGTATTCAACACGCTGGTAACGTCCAGCCCGTTCAAATCTTGGCCAGAAAACTTAAGTGTTAACATTTGGCAATCATGTTCCGTAACTAAATCATCTCCAGACAATTCCTTGCGTTGTGCGTGCAGTTATTGCGCGCGATATCGAATTTATGAGCATCAGGTAAATAAAAATGACCAGCATCCATGATCAAGCGATGAACTATGTCTATCAACAAGTGTTGCAACGCTTGCTGGGTTTTTTTTCCCGTGCCGAACGAACTGCGTTGCAGTTGTTGATCCAGCGCCTGGCAGTGGCGGCTGGCGGTATGGATCAAATAGCGGACTTCAAGGTGCTGGCGATCCAGTCCGGTTCCCGTGACAGTTGTTACACCCTGGCGATGCTGCGCGCCGCGCAATTGACGATCGCCACCCGGTCCCCGGCGACATTCCAGCTGCGAGTGGCGACCTTGCGCTTGAACAGCACCAGCACGACGGCGCTGGAAAACATTCATCGTGCGTGCAGCGCGTTGTTCGTCTTTGACGATCCACGGGTCGAAGTGTTGATGGTCGATAACAGGGAAGTCCTGCCGTTCGATCACGTGGCACCGACGTCCAGGGCCGGGCGCGAGTCCCACCGAATGAACCAGTTGATGATTGGCCATCGTCGTGTATGGGATCAGCCGCTTGATCTATGGGATGACGGCTATCTGGCCACCGGCGAGTTCTATGGGCAAATAGCCCGCTGGAATCATGGCGTCGATGCTTTGGTCAGCGGCGACACGCTGCGCCAACAGAAGCAATTTATCGAAGGGTTGAGACGTGCCATCGCGAAAGCCGGACTCGAGCCATTGAACCATGTCCAGCCGGGTTACGACGGCCTGTTCGCTTTGCTGGACGAATTGGGGGGCGACTGCTTCCGCGCGTTATATGGCGAGCATGGCCAGGCACCCTGGCGTCCGGCCGATCAGTTTGAAACCTGTCGGCGTACCGCGTTCATCAATATTCACGACATCCTGGTCGATAATCTGGAAGACCGTTGGCCATTGTTGACCGAGTTTCTCGGTTTCCAGGCGGACGAGTTGTCGACTCAGCTCAGCGACAACGAGTACGTGAGTCTTGATGTCCTGGCACACGTTCGAGGCCTGCAAGCCTGCTTCATGCAGGGGCAAACCTATGAGGAGGGCGTCGCCCGATACCTGCAGCGCACCTTGGTGATGATGCGCCGCAAACAACTGCCGGAGCGCCTGTGCGAGCAGGCGGTGGAAGCTTTCGGCAACCCCGCGACGCTGGCTGAGCAACGCGTACGTACGACGGCCGAGATTCAGCGCAATCTTGGGTTGAGCGAGGCACAACTGGTGTGTCTGCTGTTTGCGCCTTTCGTCGACAATGGCGCAAACCTTGAGCGCTTCCTGCGTCAGTGCCACCCCGGCATGCTCGTGGCCATGCCCGACCTGCACCGGGCCATGCAGGGGCAACCGGTCGCCGAGCAGGTCATGCAATGGATGGTTGATGTCAGCGGCTTGCCGGTCAGTCTGATCGGCAAGCTGTACCACATGAAATCGGTCTCCGCCCATGAGGGCTGGGCGGGCGAACCGGCAGGTGCCGACACGCCGTCGAACATTGAGGGCAGCGAAAACGCCGCCCCCGTGACGAGTGAATGGTCGGCGGGTCGGTGAAAGTGAGCTTCAGACGCCTCGTTATCGGCCATCTCCCATGAAAGGGCCGCGGGAAACGGATTTTGCGTATCAGGCGGTGTACCGCTATCTGACCAGCCTGATCAGCGAGCATGCCACTGATGCGCGCGTTCGCCTGCCATCGTTGCGCCAACTGGCCCAGCGCCTGAACGTATCGATCTCGACCATTCAGTACGCCTACTCGCTGCTGGAGAAGGAAGGGCGCGTCTACTCGTTGGCCAAGTCCGGTTATTACGCAATGCCGGTGCCGTCCATCAGCACGCTCTACAGTGGCGACGACTTGCTGGAAATGGTCTACAGCAATGCGCGACGCCCTGGCACGCTGAACCTGAGCGCCGACGAGCCCGCATCGCTACAGTCACTGGACAGCCCGTTGTTGCTGTTGGAAAGAGAGCTGCTGCGCCAATATCCACGCCAGCCGCAACCGTCGTCACAACCCTGTGGCGAACTGGAATTGCGCACCGCCCTGGCTGCGCGCTACACCTCTTCGCCGGTGAGGTGCTGGCATGCCGATGATGTTTACATCGGCGCCGATCTTCGGGGCGTGCTGGAAATCCTGATCACCGTGTTGTGCCTCAGGGACGCCACGGTTGTGGTCGAGTCGCCGTGCGACTGGGCGCTGTTGCGCTTGCTTCAGGAGGCGTGCGTGCGGGTGATCGAATGGCCGGTCCTGGCTGACGGCGAGCTGGATATCCAGCGTCTGAAGGACCTGCTCGAAACCGAATCGGTGCGGTTGGTCATGGTGTCCTCCGGCCTGAACATGCCCCGAGGCAGCCGGGCCCCGGATCACAACCGACAAGCCATCGCGCAACTGCTGGAGCGGTATGACTGCCAGGTCCTGGAAAACGATTGCTACGGTGAACTGGGTTTCGAACCGGAGGGTCTGCGTTTTCGCGACCTGCTGCCTGTCGAGCGATTGATCGTGTTTTCCACCTTCGAAAAAATCATCGGCCCCGAAGCGCCCTACGGTTATCTGCTTTCGCGCCATCTGAGAGACGAGTTGCAGCGGCATTTTCTGTTACGCGCCTTCCGTCTTTCGCCGATCCGCCAGAAAGCCATTGCCCGTCTGTACGGCAATGGACGCGTGGATCAGCATCTGCAGGTACTGCGGCGGCGGCTGAAGGACAGCAAGACGCAGATGACCCAGCTGCTGCAGGAGCGGATGGGCGATGCGTTGCAGTTCGTCGAGCCGCACGGTGGCGCAACCATTTGGGTGAACTCGTCGCGCCGGGTCGATGTGCGCCGGGTTTTTCAACGCCTGCTCAAGCACCAGGTGGTGATTGCACCAGGAGAGCTGTTCAGCCTCCAGGGGCTGCACGCACAACATCTGCGTTTGAGCCACACCTTTGGTGGCGAACAGGACCTGGCGGATGCGCTGGGCTTGCTGGGGGACGCTTTGCGTCTGGAAGCAATCGAGTGAGCAGGGCGGTAAAACATCAGCCACACTGATGGATCGATCCCATCGCACTATGGTCAAACTGCCAGTAAACTGCGCTCCTATCCCTGAACCACTCTATTCCAGAGGTTTTGCATGACACTCAGTCCTTTTGCGGGTAAACCGGCACCGGCAGAACTGTTGGTCGATATCCCGCGACTGGTAACGGCTTATTACACGGGCCAGCCTGACGCCTCGATCTCCACCCAGCGCGTCGCCTTCGGCACGTCCGGGCACCGGGGCAGCTCGTTCGACCTGAGTTTCAACGAATGGCACGTCCTGGCGATCAGCCAGGCGATCTGCCTGTATCGCGAAGCCCAGGGCATCAATGGCCCGCTGTTTGTCGGCATCGACACCCACGCGCTCTCCACCCCGGCCGGTGCCAGTGCCCTTGAAGTGCTCGCCGCCAATGGCGTGACGGTAATGATCGCCGAAGGCGACGAATACACACCGACCCCGGCGATTTCCCACGCGATTCTCTGCTACAACCGTGGCCGTACTTCGGGGCTCGCGGACGGTATCGTCATCACGCCGTCCCACAACCCACCGCAAAGCGGTGGCTACAAATACAACCCGACCAATGGCGGCCCGGCCGATACCCACATCACCAAGTGGATCGAAGCCAAGGCCAACGAGCTGCTGGCCAACAAGCTGGCCGGCGTCAAGCGCATCAGTTACGAACAGGCACTGAAGGCCAGCACCACCCATCGCCATGACTACCTCAATACCTATGTCGCCGATCTGATCAACGTGATCGACTTCGATGCCATTCGCGACGCCAAGCTGCGTCTGGGTGTCGATCCACTGGGTGGAGCAGGGGTGCGCTACTGGTCGGCGATTGCCGAACACTACCGCCTGGACCTGGAGGTGGTGAACAAACAGGTCGATTCGACCTTCCGCTTCATGACCGTCGACTGGGACGGCCAGATTCGCATGGACCCATCGTCCAGCTACGCGATGCAGGGCCTGATCGGCCTGAAAGAACGCTTCGACGTGGCCTTCGCGTGCGATCCGGATCACGACCGCCATGGCATCGTCACGCCGTCCGGCGGCCTGCTGGCGCCGAACAATTACCTCGCGGTCTCGATCGACTACCTGTTCCAGAACCGCCCGCTATGGCGTGCCGATGCCGCCGTGGGTAAAACCGTGGTCAGCAGTGGCTTGATCGATCGCGTGGCCAAGCGCCTGGGCCGTCGCCTTTACGAAGTGCCGGTTGGTTTCAAATGGTTTGCCGATGGCCTGTTCGACGGATCCCTGGGCTTTGGCGGCGAAGAAAGCGCCGGTGCCTCGTTCCTGCGCAAGGACGGTAGTGTCTGGTGCACCGACAAGGATGGCCTGATCCCGGCCCTGTTGGCCGCAGAAATGACCGCTCGCACTGGTCGCGATCCAAGCCAGGCCTACCGTGCCTTGACCGATGAACTGGGCGAGCCGTTCTCGGTGCGGGTCGATGCCAAGGCCAACCCGGAACAGAAAGCCCTGTTGAGCAAGCTGTCGCCGGCGCAGGTGACTTCCACCGAACTGGCGGGCGAGGCGATCCAGAGCATCCTCAGCCACGCTCCGGGGAACGACCAGGCCATCGGCGGCCTGAAAGTCATGACCGAGAACGGCTGGTTCGCGGCGCGTCCGTCGGGCACGGAAGACATCTACAAGATCTACGCGGAAAGCTTTGTCAGCGACGAACACCTCAAGCAATTGGTGGCCGAAGCTCAAACGTTGGTGGATGGCGCCATCTCCGCGAAGTGATTGAGGGGCCTGTGGTGAGGGGGCAAGCCCCCTCGCCACACCGAAATAGACAAAAAAGGGGCAACCATCACGGTTGTCCCTTTTTTTGCCCGGCGTTTACCGGGTTAGCCCAGATCCACCAACACGATCTCGCTGTCCTCGATGGCCGTCACCCGCAATACGGATTCTTGCGCGACCGCAACACCGTCTCGAGCTTGTGCACGCAAGCCATTGATTTCAATGATCCCTGTGGCTGGCACCAGGTAGGCGCGACGGCCGTTCTCCAGGTGATATTCAGCGGTTTCGCCGGCCTTGAGGTTGGCCGCCACCAGCCGTGCATCGGCACGGATGCGCAAGCTTTGATCGTCGCCAGCCTTGCCGCTGGCCAGGGTCACGAAACCTTCACGCTGGCCTTTAGGGAACGGCTTGGCGCCCCAGGACGGCGCCAGGCCGGATTCGTTGGGAATGATCCAGATCTGGAAGATCTTGGTGGGCGTCGCCTCCAGGTTGTACTCGCTGTGGGCAATCCCGGTGCCGGCGCTCATGACCTGTACGTCACCGGCTTCAGTGCGGCCCTTGTTGCCAAGGTTGTCCTGGTGGGTAATGGCCCCTTCACGGACATAGGTGATGATTTCCATGTCGCGATGCGGGTGTTGCGGGAAACCGGTGCCTGGGGCGATTACGTCGTCGTTCCAGACCCGCAGGTTGCCCCAGTTCATGCGTTTGGGGTCGTGGTACTCGGCGAACGAAAAATGGTGATGGGCATCCAACCAGCCGTGGTGAGCGCCACCGAGCGAGTTGAAAGGTCTGAGTTCAAGCATGATCGTCTCCTGAAAGGTTCGTCATGGGGCGGCAGGCCTGGGCCATGAAGCGAGACCGGTGGTTGATGACGGGCATCATCCTTCAGGTAATAATCGATAAAAAGCGTAAAAAATGCCGCATAACAATCGAAATGGCTGATGGTTCGCCACTCAAAACATTCTCATCCCACCTTCAGTTCATCGCATAAGCTAATGAGTCATAAGCAATTCACTAGAACTCGACGGCAAATGCAGACACCATAGCCCTCAACAGCCTCACACCCTGGAGTCCGTCCGCGTGCCGCAACACACCCCCGATCTTCCGCCTGAACTTCGTCCTCTGGCCGAGATGCCGCTGCTCAAGCGCCTGGCCGCCCGATTCTTTGGTCACGGCTTGACGCGGTTGCGCGCGCAACACCGAGCATCCTGGCTGCACGGTCAGGCTGACGGCTTCCGCAGCGGGCACATGGCGGGAGTGGATTACGGCTACAAGGAAGGCAAGCTCGAAGGGTTGGAAGAGGGGCGACAGGTCCTGCTGATTCGCGATTCGCGTTCGACCGAGCATCGTCCCCCCGCTATCGACGATCACCTGTTCGACGATTGGCGTTTGCCGCTGAACGCCGAGGTGAAGAAGCGCATGAAGGCCGATGTCGCGCGACTGCTTGCGCCTCATGCCCAGCCCAGCGCGGCCCAGTGGAAGATGATCTTCAGCGACACACCAACCACTTCGGTGATCGCCGGCGCTGGCGCGGGCAAGTCGACGACCCTGGTGCTGCGGATCGTGCTGCTGAGCCATTATCTGGGCTTCGAGCTGAGTTCGATGACCGTGGTGACCTTCACCCGAGAATCACGCAAGGACTTCATCAACAAGTTGATCGAGCTGTTCGCGCTCTGGGGGCATACCCTCAGTCTCAAGGACGCTCGCGACCTGGTGCGCACTTTCCACTCGCGGATCCTGCCGATGGTCCGCAGCTTGCCCGGCTTCGAACGCCTGCAAGCCTTTGAGAACCTCAGTCATCGTGCACAGAACGGCGAGGAGGACGCTGACAGCAATCCATTTGACCTGCGCATCAATGATGCCCAGCGCCAGCAACTGAACGTCTGTTTTCACGCCTTGCATACGCGCGATGAGCGTTTTCGCGAATTGATCAAGCCCCTGTCGCGCCACGCCCTGCAGCTCAAGGAGCTGGAGCGTGATCACCCTGATGTGCAAAAACGCATGGCGGTGACCGAACTGGCCGCCAAGCGTGACGAAGAACTGTGCGACACGGTGGAAGACTTGTGGTTCAGGGCGCGCGCCTGGCCGATCAAAGGCATTGAGCCGAATCGCCAGACCTTCGATATCAACGGCTCGACATTCCATTGCCATGGCTACATTCCGTCCCTGGATGCGTGGGTGATGTTGGGCTTCGATCCTGGGGAAAACCCCCAGGTCAGCCGTCCGAACGCCAAATTGACGGTTCGCGCGGAATGGGCAGTAAAGCGCACCCTGTTTCAAGCTTTCTGTCGTAAGCCATTGATTTGGCTAGATAGTTACGAATCATCCAGGCGTGTGCTGGCCTCGTTGGCCGGCGACGCCAGTGCCGGGCCGGGCTTTGATTACAAGGTCAAGGGTGAGCTCGCTTCCGCGCCGTTGCTGGACGCTTTTGTCGCCGCCGCCGGGTTTATCGAGAACCTCGGCCTGGATGTGCCGAACGCAGTCAGCCAGATGAGCTTTGCCAAGGACGACCCGGACCGGTTTTTCTTCGAGGCATTGAGCCTGTACTGGCGTGCGCTGGAAGACCATTTGCTCGACCAGAAACCGCCGATCATGACCTACAACCGAATGTTTGCCTTGTTCAGCGAACATTCCCCGGAAAACCTGAAACTGCTCAGCGATGAGCTGCTGCGACCCTTGTCACATTTGATGATCGATGAATTTCAGGACGTATCGCCGCAAATTGTCTCCTGGATTCGCGCCAGCCTGGCCGAGATACGCAGTCGTGGGCCGGCCATGCATGTGGGGCGCGGAGCGCAGCGCTCGTCCTTGCTCTGCGTGGGGGACGACTGGCAGTCGATCTACGGTTGGCGCGGCAGTTCGCCGAGCTATTTCATGGAGTTCAACAAGGAATTCTCGTCGCCAGGCACTACCAGGGTCATGCTCAGCGACAACTATCGCAGCCACCAACACATCATCGACGCCGCCGAACACATCGTCCGCGCCGCGCCAGCGATCCCCGGCAAGAAGGCCAGGGCCAGCGGCGAGCCCAAGGACTTGTGGCCCGTCAAGGTGCTCGATCGTGATGACCAGGCCATGGCGGCGTGTCTGATGGAGCACTACCGCAAGGGTGATTCAATCTTGATGCTTTATCGAAAAAGTAGCGATAAGTCATTGATAGAACAGCATATTCAGTCCGTAGTTAACGTTGATTCTAGCTTGCCGCATGAAGCACGGCGCCTCAAGCAACTGACTTACCACAGCGCCAAGGGCTTGCAGGCTGATGCCGTATTCCTGCTCGGCGACTGTCAGCACTTGACCAGCTCACCTTACAAGAATCAGGTCTACCGCATGGCGGGCCTGGGTAAGGCCGGCGACAGCGAGCCCTATGACAACGCGCAGAAAGACGAAATCCTGCGGCTGGCATATGTCGGCATTACCCGGGCTGTCAGTCATTGCTACTGGTACGTCGATGCCCAGGATACCCAGGCGGTGAATATGCCCAAGGCGTCCGATCGCATCGGCAAGGGCAAGGCGTTTTTTGCCGATCATCGGGCTGCAAGTTCTGCGACTTGAAATCCCTCCCAACAACAAGCCCACGAAAGTGGGCTTTTGCGGTTTTTCGACCTTCAGGCATAACTCCTGAGGGCCACCGGGGGAATGAACGTTTCAAGCTCATCCTCCACGGCTTCGATTATTCGCTCTACATCGGCTGCATTCATGACCGTTGCACAAGGAATACCGGCAATGGCGATCATGGTCTCGCCAGTGGCGCGATCGAACAGACGGGCAATCATGCTGCCCGGGGCGTCCATGCTCGCCTCGAAACCCATGGGATGAAAATGCCAGCGCATCAGCTGACAGGCGTTTGGAAACGTAACCTTGCTGAACCCTTTATTCATATGTTGCCCGCCTTCTTCATCGAGCGCTTCCATTAGCTCATGGTAGGAGGGAAGAACCTTCATTGGTTCAACCGGTGACAGACTTTAAAAGTAGCACCCGGATGTGAAAATCATGTTTTTTTTTCAGTCCGTTTGGCGATTGCCTCGCGCTTTTTTGATCCAGCGCACGAGTCGGCGAATTTTCCGATAAAAGGTTGCCAGCGGTTGACCATTGAAGCGGCGGCAGAAGTTCGGCAAAGTCGGCTCTTTTCTTCGAGACCCTTATGCACGTCGAGGATGATGGCCCGCAGCAAACCCAGGCCACGGGCGAAACGGTCATGCGCTACCACTTGCGCTGGAAACACCGGGACCTGGATGGGGTCATGGCGCTGTATCACCCGGACGTCCTGTACAGCGATTTTTTCCAGAATCGGGTGATGGGCCTGGCCGAATTGCGTGAATACGTGCGCAGCAGCATGCCAAGGGATCCGGATGAGGCGCTCGAGCATTCCGACCGTATCCGCCTTGATGGCAACACCGCATTCATTCAGTACCGCATTACCCTGCGCGGCGGGGACGGCCTGGTGTCGTTCCGCGCCAGCGAGGCGATCACGGTCAAGGACGGGCTGATCTGGCGGGTCAACGAGTATGCGTCACTGGTGCATGAACAGCCCTCCAGCAAGGCCGCCAACAACCAGCGTCCGGCGGTGAGTCGGCTCGGATTGTCGCCCCGTCAGTTGAGCTTCATGGCCGAGGACTTGCAGCAATATTTCCAACGCCAGCAGCCTTACCTCGATCCAGAGCTCGATCTGCAGCGGGTAGCGAAGGAGTGCGGCTACAGCCGTAATCAAATCTCCTATCTGCTCAATCAGGTGCTGGGCCAGAGCTTCTATCGCTACGTCAACCAGGCGCGCCTGCGACACCTGCTCGCCGCACTGGACAGCGCCACACCGCCGCTGCGTATCGACGAACTGGCCTTTGCCGCCGGGTTCAATTCGCTGTCGGCGTTCTACAGCTGTTTCCGCCAGCACACCGGGCAGTCGCCCAAGGCCTACGCCAAACAAATTTCTTTGCGTGCACGCGCGCAAGACAGTCTCTGAGCCCACGCACTAGGATCACCGCCATCGAAGTTTGAGTGGCGGAGTCCTGCATGCCGGCGTGGCGCACTATCAGTTTGTGGATGGACCAACTCGACGAGCCACTGTTGGCTCGTCCGGCGCTGGCCGAGGATCTGGATGTCGACGTGGCCATTATCGGCGCGGGCTACACCGGGCTCTGGACGGCGTACTACCTGAAACTTCAGGCACCGGCGCTAAAGATTGCCATCATCGAGGCGCAAACCGCCGGTTTTGGCGCTTCGGGACGAAATGGCGGCTGGCTGATGGGCAATCTGCTGGGGGAAGACCGGCTACTCGCCGATTTGTCGCCCGTGCAGCGCCGGGCGTCCTATGACCTGCTGCACAACATTCCCGATGAAGTGGAAATCGTCCTCGAGCGCGAAGGCATCGCCTGCGATTACCGCAAAGGCGGGGTGCTGTACTGTGCCGCCCGTTACCCCGAACAGGAAACAAGCCTTCGCCAGTATCTGGACTCGCTATACAAGCAGGGCCTCAACGAAAACGATTACCGCTGGCTCAACCCGGAGCAGTTGGCGCAGCAAATTCGCATCGCCAAGCCCTATGGCGGGATCTACGCACCTCACGTCGCGACCCTGCACCCGGCCAAACTGGTCCGTGGTCTGGCGCGCACGGTCGAGCGCATGGGCGTCAGGATCTACGAAAACAGCCCGGTCACCCACTGGCAGGCGGGTAGCCTGCGCACCGCGCAAGCCTCGGTTCGCAGCCGCTGGGTGGTGCCGGCGGTGGAAGGTTATTCGGTCACGCTGCCACCGCTCGGGCGTTACCAATTGCCGGTACAGAGCCTGATCGTCGCGACCGAGCCTTTATCCGCGGCTACCTGGGATGAAATTGGCCTGAGCAACGGCCAGGCGTTCAGCGAAAGCAGCCGTCAGGTCACTTATGGCCAGCGCACGGCTGACAACCGTTTGATCTTCGGCGCGCGCGGCGGCTACCAGTTTGCCGGCAAGCTGCGCCATGACTTCAACCTGACCCGCAGCGAAATCGAGCTGCGCCGCTATCTGTTCGGCGAGTTGTTCCCGCAGCTCAAGAACGTGCAGATCACCCATGGCTGGGGCGGCAATCTGGGCATGTCGCGGCGCTTCAAGCCGCACATGCTCTGCGACCACGCCAGTGGCATCGCCTTGTCCGGCGGTTATGGCGGGGAGGGCGTGGGCGCCAGCAACCTGGGCGGGCGAACCCTCGCCGACCTGATCCTGCAGCGCGACACCGAGCTGGTTCACCAGCCATGGGTCATCCCCCGGCGCGGGCTCGATGCGCTCAGGGCCTGGGAGCCCGAACCCTGCCGCTGGCTCGGCTACAACGCGATCATCCGCAGCTTCGTCCACGAAGACCAGACCCTGGCCAACCCGGCCACCGCGCCCTGGCGGCGCAAGCTTGCCGGCAGGGTCGCGGGGTTCATGGAAGGTTTCATGCACTGACCGACGCGCTCCTCATCCATAGGCTTCACCGACAGGTACTCCCATGAGCATCACGCAATTCAAGAACACAGCAACCCTGGCACTGCAAGAGTCGAACCCGGTCGCCGTGCCGCTGGGCCTGCCCGTAGCGGTCGCATCGACCACCAGCGTCGAACGCGACGACGGCGTCGAAACCGGGGTGTGGGAGTGCACGCCCGGTCGCTGGCGGCGGCAGATCGTCGCCCAGGAGTTCTGTCACTTCATCCAGGGGCGCTGCACCTTCACCCCGGACGACGGCGGCGAAACCCTGCACATAGAAGCCGGCGACGCACTGATGTTGCCAGCCAACACCCTCGGTATCTGGGATATCCAGGAAACCGTGCGCAAGACCTATGTATTGATTTTTTGAAAATAGAAAGTTGAACGCTGATCCCTTGATTGCCTGCCAAACAAAAACAGCCTCTACAGGAATCGACTCATGATCCGAAAGACACTGACTCTTGCTCCGCTGATGCTCGTCGCTTCAATCAGTCAGGCCGCCGACACCGTCAAGATCTACAACTGGTCGGACTACATCGCACCGGACACCACCAAAAACTTCCAGAAAGACACCGGCATCGCCTTCACTTACGACGTCTACGACAGCAATGAAACCCTCGATGGCAAGTTGATGACCGGTAAATCCGGTTACGACGTGGTGTTTCCGTCCAACCACTTCATGGCGCGGCAAATTGAAGGCAAGGCGCTGAAAAAACTCGACAAGAGCCAGTTGCCGAACTGGAAAAACCTCAATCCGGTGCTGCTCAAGGCCTTGCAGACCAACGATCCCGGTAACGAGCATGGCTTTCCGTATCTGTGGGGCAGTACCGGGATCGGCTACAACATTGCCAAAGTCAAAGCAGTGCTGGGCGACAACGCACCGGTGGACTCCTGGGACCTGATCTTCAAGCCCGAGAACATGCAAAAACTGCAGAAGTGTGGCGTGGCCATTCTCGATAACGGCCCGGAATTGCTGCCCGCTGCCCTGAACTACTTGGGCCTGCCGCCTCACAGTAAAAAACCGGAAGACTACAAGAAGGCTGAAGCGTTGCTGATGAAAGTCCGGCCGTATGTCAGCTATTTCCACTCGTCCAAATACACCAGTGACCTGGCCAACGGCGACATCTGCGTGGCCGTCGGCTTCTCCGGCGACATCCTGCAAGCGGAAAACCGCGCCAGGGAAGCCAGGAACGGTATCGACATCGGTTATTCGATTCCCAGGGAAGGCGCCGCGATCTGGTTCGATATGGTGGCCATGCCCGTCGACGCCCCGGACGAAAAGGCCGGGTACGCCTTCATGAACTACCTGCTGCGCCCGGACGTCATGGCCGATATCAGTAACTACGTGCATTACGCCAATGGCAACGAACAGGCCGACAGCCTGATCGACCCGGCCATCAAGAACGACACCAAGGTCTATCCGAGCCCGGAAATGATGGGCAAATTGTTCGCCCTGGAAGCCATGCCGCTGGACATCGACCGGATTCGCACCCGCGTGTGGAACAAGATTCGCACCGGTAGTTAAGGTACGGAGTAACGGCATACACAAAACGGTGACGAGCGGGGATACATCAAACCAGGCAATTTCCACTGGTTCCCGTTCGGCTTCCCACGGAGTAGATAATCGCAAGGTGACATTCGAATAAGATAAGGCGTAGTGCCATCTTTCTCCTTGTTGGGCATTGATCGCCTTCGGTATGCTCTCGGCAATTTTGGACTCCCCAAATGCCTCCATAAGGACATGATCAGGAAATGGCCGCTCGCCTTATCAAACACCTGGAAGAAAAAGCTAAATCCCATAGCCATATCGAGTTACTGAAAGCGCAATGGACCTTTGATCAGGAACTGATTCCCAAAGCGTTGCAAAATGTAGGGATGATCTTCCCTCATTACAGCCGCCATGATGCCTCACACTCACGGCAGATTCTGGTAAATATTGAGCGTTTACTTGGCGATTCTGTTGAAAAGCTCACGGCAACCGACACCTGGCTGATACTAGAGAGTGCGTATTGGCATGACATCGGAATGTTGGTCAGCTCGGAAGATATCATCAAAGATATTGAAAGCGAAGCCTTCAAATCCTATGTCCGTAGCGTGTCCGAAAGCACTGGTCATGAACTTCAAAGTTTTGCAAAAGGCTTTGGAAAAGGTTCCGTACCAAGTTGCTTCTCCGCTGCCGAACACCCACAGGACGCAATCGAAAAATTTCGGCAGCTAATGGCTGGATGGTACCGCCAAAGTCATGCCAAGCGAGCGGAAAAGATAGTCGACGATCCCTGGTGTGAGGCCGGGATAAGCTCGCCTCGCAATGTACTGCTGCCCAAACGCCTGTTTAGAATATTAGGTAGCGTATGCAAGTTGCACGGTTGTTCATTCAGTGACGTCATGAGTCAGCTCAGCTTTTGTGAAGCGGGAATGGGCAATGAAGATTGTCATCCCCGCTTTGTTGCTTGTCTATTACGGCTGGGCGATTTGTTGGATCTTGATGACAACCGATTCTGTCCGGTGATGCAGCGTGTGGCGGGCGTTTTGCCGCCGTCGAGTCATGCACATGTTCATAAACACGCTTCGATAAGGCATTTCCGTCTGGACCGGGACAGAATCGAAGTTTCTGCCGTTTGTGCTACACCGGAAGGCTATGTTGAAACAGACAAATGGTTTCGCTGGCTCGAGGACGAGGTGCAAAAACAAATGTCGCATTGGAACGATATTGTTCCGGAGCGGGAATTCGGCTTGCTTCCAACTTTGGGGGCGCTGACAGTTGAACTGGATGGTCCGAACATTGTTCTTGAACCGGGAGTAAGGCCGCAGTTTGGTATTGAGCCCTTGAAGGCACTTGAGTTGTTTCAGGGCGCAGGGCTCTATTCCGATAAGTACGACTGCCTAAGAGAGCTAATTCAAAACTCTATTGATGCAAGTTTTATTCGAATTTGGTTGTTTCATGGTCCTGGTAGCGAGCACTTGGGAGCCGAACCCATAAAGGATTGGAGTAATCCTCAAGCGCCGGAAATACAAAAAATCCTCGAAATTTATAAAATAAATGTCAATTTGAGTCGTTCTAGTCATCTCGATAGAAATGGAAAAATATGTTGGTCGTTGAAGATCCAAGACCATGGAATTGGCATATCGCGTCAAGACTTAAGCTATATGTTAAAGGTCGGTGGTTCCCACAAAAACCATGAAAAGCGCAACCTGATCGCCAGTATGCCGGAATGGATGCGACCTTCAGGCGCTTTCGGGATCGGTTTGCAAAGCGCATTTTTGCTGGCCCCGGAGATTCACTTCAACACAAAAAGTGCATTTACATCGGAGCACCTTGAGATTCGTATGACTTCTCCAATACGAGAAGAGCTAGGCCTTTCACAGGTGAAACTATTGCCTCCCAATATTGGCAGAGGGGTCGGATCCACGTTAACACTTGAACTCATAATGGATCCTTTGCCTACGCACGCGCAACTCGATCGCAATATGAGAACAGCCATTGACGATTTCGATCCTGTTCGTCACACAGAGTTTCCACTGGAAGCTTATAAGGCCGCAGAGCACTTATTAAAAGTTACTCGGAATACGTTGATTTCAGTAAATATTTGTGTTGATGGTGAAGCGCTAACTTTTGATGAGGTCAGAAAGAAATACGCTTATTTTGACAAAAATAGCAATATGTTTATTACGGCGGGCGGCCGCGAAAACTGAGTGCAACACCTGACCTTTCCGGTACGGTGCTGCCCCTATGTCCTATTCCGAACTCAGCGTCGAAGAGCGCGCCATCATTCAACTCAGTCAAGCTCAAGGCTTCAGCCTGCGCGGCATTGCTCGCCTGATTGACAGGTCGCCCTCGACCATCAGCCGAGAGCTGAAGCGCAATCGAGGCAGTAGTGGTGCTTACTCGGCCCGCTGCGCCCAGCAACAGATGAACATTCGGCGCCAGGTTTGTCGCCCCAAGCGCAAGCTTGTGCCGGGCAGCGAGCGCTTCGAACTGGTGGCCCACATGCTGCGTAAGCGTTTGTCTCCCGAGCAGATTGCCGGCAAGCTGCGCAGCATGACCATACCCAACCTCAGAGATGCCTACGTCTGTCGTGAGACGATCTATAACGCGATCTATGCCTTGCCGGTCGGCGAGTTGCGCAAGGAGCTGATCGTCTGCCTGCGCCAAGGCAAGACGACGCGCCGGCCGCGCTCTGGTGGCGTGGATCGGCGCGGCCAGATCCCTGAGATGGTCAGCATTCATGTTCGCCCGCCAGAGATCGAAGACCGGCTGATGCCGGGGCATTGGGAGGGCGACCTGATCAAGGGTAAGGCCAACGCCTCGTCGGTAGGCACGTTGGTGGAGCGCACCAGTGGCTACCTGATGCTGATGAAGATGAACGACGCAACGGCGACCTCGGCGATGGAGGGCTTCAGTGCAGCGCTCAACAGCATGCCGCTGGCGATGCGCAAGAGCATGACCTACGACCAGGGCCGGGAGATGGCGCGGCATGCTGAAATCACCCAGCAGACAGGGGTCGCTATTTACTTCTGCGACCCGCACAGCCCCTGGCAGCGCGGTAGCAACGAAAACATCAACGGCCTGATCCGCCAGTACCTGCCCAAGGGGACTGACTTGTCGGTACACAGTCAAGAGCAATTGAATGCCATCGCCTTGGAGCTGAATATGCGCCCCCGTAAACGCTTCGATTTCAAGTGCCCGATCGAAGTCATGGGCGAGGTGATGCAGGAAGCCATGGCTATGCGGCATCATGCTCCAGCTTCAAATCAATAACCGTGTTGCACTCAGCTTCTGCAACCGCCGCGGATTTCAACTCCGGAGAGTCAAAGGGGGCGACAATAAATTTTAGAGGGCAGAGGCTAAAGCAGTTTAGGCAGTATTATAACTATGTCGTAATTACAGCGGATATTTATGGTGAGGATGCGCAAAAGGCCTTGACCATCAACAGGGATGATGTGCGTAGCGATGCAAGAAAGCAGGTGCAAAGTAATATATTGAGATCTATTTTAAGCTTGTTGGAGGTTGAGCCACCTACTACCGCGGCTAGCAGAATCAATGCGTCTGCGTTCTTGAAGAATTATAATTTAGAGTGTCCCGGTCCGCTAAAAAATTTGTGGAAACAATCAGCTTTGATAGGTACTCGACTAACTATTGAATCGGTTCTTGAAAAGCATCAGTTCACTATATTTTTTCAAGAGGATCATGATGGAGAGATGGATGGCACTGTACGTTACGTAACTTCAATCGAAGAGGATTCTCTCACGGTGCCTCACATCAAAATTAATCATCCGTCTGTTAGGCTACTGGTTGATGCTTGGCGTGATAATCGTGGTGTTGTACAGATTGATTATGAAGATGAGTGTAAGCTTGTTATTCGGTTTGTGAATGAATCTGTCAATTTCTTTACGGAAGCAGCCCTCGCGTATGCGCTCACCGACAGGAATAGTTCAATACGCTATTCTATACCGATGATTAAAAAATTCGAGGCATTAGCTATCAGGAGTCCGGAAGAGTTGCGATACATTGGCGCTCTTTTCCCATTCATTTCAAGAGAACGCTCAATCGTTCTTCCATTTACCTTCGGTCCAAAAGTCGGACTTGATGGGTTCGACGAGCTCTGCGATTGGGTCGTGGCACGGTCGATTGATGCTGATCTGACGCCGCAAAAAGCACGTGAGCTCTATGAAGAATTGATCGGTTATATTGACAATGAAGTCATGGCTAACAATCCGCGCTGGAAAAGGCTTAGGAATTCATAACGCAACCGAGATTAAATTTCATTGTTATGTTGATCGTGCATGAACCCGCGTGTGGAACAAGATTCGCACCGGAAGCTAAGCGGTTCAGACCATCGGGACAGGACGTCCCGGTGTGTCATCAGCCAACCGGCTCGGCCTTGCAACTCATTTCCGCCGAGCCCGGCATCTGCAACAAGGCGTCGTCGCCGTCGTACCAGAAGCTGTAGCTGCCCCTGAAATCCTTGCCGCCGTATCGGGTGCCGATAGTGCTCGGCTGCTGGTTCAGGGTAACGGAGGTGTTCGCCCACTTCAGGTACGCGACAGCCGGGTTGACCGTAAAGAAGGTGGCCGCGACCAACGCGTTCAATCCCGCGCAACGAAACGTCACGGGGCCTTCAGTCAGGCGGCTGGGGTCTTTGGTCCTGGCAATGGCGGAGCCCTGGCGCAGTTGATAGGCGCGCTCGGCATAACTTCGGACCGTGCATGCCTTGGGCTCGCGATCCGTGGCGCACTGATTACGGGCGTCGAGCCAGAACTGCTGGTCGATTTCGACCTTGTTTCGTGGCGGTACGGCGTGGTCATCCGTCAGCACCAGTAGATAGAGGCGCTGCAGTTCGATGTCCATTTGCGCCAGCTGCGGGTCGCGGCAGATCCGCTTTTCGATGGCTACTCTGGTCGTGGCGCAATCGAAGCTGGTCTTGAACTCTCGTGAAGAAGTGGCGGCACCGGCGCACAGGCTCGTTGCCGCGCACGCGCCGGCGGCGAGGAGAGAGGCCAAAAGGGGTGTGAGCGTTTTCATTCCGGCTTCACCTGAATCATGACGTCATGCCTGCGCAAACATTCGCTCGCACTGGGTGTATCGCAGTGTAAGGCAGGTATCGAAACCTGCCACACCAAGGGGGGATCAGCAGGGAACGTGATCAACTATAACTCGCTACTCAGTCTTCCCGGCGGATCGTGGACACGTCATTGGCGTTGACTCTGACCTTGGCTCCGGAAATGTCCTCGAACTCGAAGAAGCCGTCCTTGGTCTTGGTTTTAGGCATGTCCTTGGTCAGATACTGTGTGCCGTTCTGCAACGTCACTACCGTTGGCGTCGAGCAGCCGGCCAGTGCCAGAAAGGCCGCGATTGCCAGGGGCAGGCCGAAAGTCTTGATGTTCATATCCACCTCTCATACTTCAAAAAAACGCTGCCATGGCCGCAAACGACCGCAGCTCTAACGCGGTTGGTGCCGCGCAAAGGCAGAAAGTTCGACATCCGCTGAAAATTACCTGGCAGTGCCGCCTTTTATCCCTTTTCGTTTGCATCGGGCAGGGGGTAACTGGTATCTGTACGCATAACCAGTACTCGCTTGCCATGGCCCTTTTTCCTGTGATTGCAAACCCTCTCGACGACCCGTTCTATTACCTCAATAACTTCATGCAAGTGCTTGATTGGCTTGAGCATCGCTATGCCGATGTACTGAGCCTCGAGGAGCAGCGCTTCATTCGTGAATTCAATGGCCTGCCGCGTGAGTCCCGGGGCCTGCTGGTCAGAATGGTCATGCGCAAGGGCATTCACTTCAGGGCCGGCAAGCTGCATTACGTCGAGATCGGCGACATCGCCAGCGCCGCCGGCCCGTTACTGGCGCTGGGCTGGATCGATTCACGGGCGCCGTTGACGCTCGAGACGCTGTTCGAGGTCTTGCTCAAGGCCGAGATCGTGCAATGCCTGGGCAGCGCCATCGATCAACCCAAGGGCAAAAAAGCCGACTGGTTGCCGGCGCTGAGCGAGCGGTATCCAGAAACGCAAAGCTTCCGCGACTGGTGCCCGACACTGGACGATTGCCTCTACAGTCTGACCATCATGGGCCTGTGCGATCGACTGCGCTTGATGTTTTTCGGCAATCTTTACCAGGACTGGTCCGAATTCGTGCTCGCCGATCTGGGCATCTTTACCTACGAAAAAGTCGAGTTCAGCGCCGACTCCCGCGGTTTGCGCAGCCGTGAGGACGTGGACGCCTGCCTGTTCCTGTATGAGCAACAGCAGCAGTTCGAGGCCGGTGAGGCGCTGGCGGAGGTCGTCGAGCGGATCAACGGCCTGACACTGAGCAATCCCTGGCTGCAAAGACGTCGAGACAAGCTGCTGTTCCAGATCGGTCAACACTGCGAGCGCATTGCCGACTTTGCCACCGCGTTGGCCCTGTACCGCCAGTGCGCCTATCCCGGTGCACGCCTGCGGCTGATTCGCGTACTGGAGCGCTGCGAGGAGTATGAACTGGCGCTGGAGCTCGCGACCCAGGCCGGGCAATCACCGCAAAGCGCTGCCGAACAGCAACAATTGCTCCGCGTACTGCCCAGGCTGCGGCGCAAACTCGGCGGGCCGGCGACGAAGCGTGCATCCCCTCGGGAAATGGTGCGCCTGGACCTGCAATTGCCCAGGGTCAACCCGGCCTTGTCGGTGGAGTACCACGTCCAGGCGCACTTGTCCGAAGAGGCGGCGCCGGTCCATTACGTTGAAAACAGCTTGATCAACTCGCTGTTCGGCCTGTTGTGCTGGCCAGCGATTTTCGCGCCGTTGCCTGGGGCGTTTTTCCACCCGTTCCAGCGCGGCCCGGTGGATCTGCTGAGCGAGGATTTCCACAGTCGACGTGCCGACCTGTTCCAGGCATGCCTGGCCGAACTCGATGACGGGCGATACCGGCAGACCATTGGTGAACGCTACGCGCAAAAGTGGGGCGTGCAGTCGCCCTTCGTGTTCTGGGGCGTGCTCAGCGAGGAGCTGCTGGAGCAGGCCCTCGACTGCCTGCCGGCCGAGCACCTCAAGCACTGGTTCAACCGCTTGCTGCTGGACATCAAGGCCAATCGCGCCGGCATGCCGGACCTGATCCAGTTCTGGCCGCAGCAGAAGACCTACCGCATGATCGAAGTCAAAGGCCCCGGCGATCGCCTGCAGGATAACCAGCTGCGCTGGCTGGAGTTCTGCCATGAGCACCAGATGCCGATTGCCGTGTGCTACGTGCAATGGGCGGAGCAAGACGCTTGAGCTATAGCATTGCGGTGCGGGCGCTGTGTGAGTTCACCGCCAAGGTCGGTGACCTCGACCTGCGCTTCACGCCGTCGCCGACCGCGCTGGAAGGCATCGTCGGTCATCGCACCGTGGCATCCCGGCGCACCGAGGGTTATCAGAGTGAAGTCGCGCTCGAAGGGCACTATCAGAACCTGACCGTCAAGGGCAGGGCAGATGGCTACGATCCCGGGCAAAACTGCCTGGAAGAAGTCAAAACCTACCGTGGCGACTTGAGCAAGCAACCCGCCAACCACCGCCAACTGCACTGGGCCCAGGCGAAAGTCTACGGCTGGTTGATGTGCTGCAAGCTCGATCTTGAGCAGATCAACCTTGCGCTGGTGTACTTCGACATCGTCAGCGAAAAGGAAACCTGTCTGCTCGAAGCGTTCAGCGCCGCACAGCTGAAGCAGTTCTTCGAGGAACATTGCGAACGGTTCCTGCACTGGGCCGTTCAGGAAATGACCCATCGCGAGGCGCGCAATCGGGCGGCGCAGCAGCTGGCGTTCCCCCATGCCGGTTTTCGACCGGGCCAGCGTCATCTGGCCGAGTCGGTGTTCAAGGCGGTCAGTACGGGCCGCTGCCTGATGGCCCAGGCACCGACGGGGATTGGCAAGACCGTCGGCACGCTGTTTCCGATGCTCAAGGCCCTGGCGCCCCAACAACTGGACAAGGTGTTTTTCCTGACGGCGAAAACGCCGGGACGCAAACTGGCTCTGGACGCCGCCCAGGTGATCCTCGACAGCGCCGACGCGCCACCCTTGCGGGTGCTGGAAATGGTCGCCCGGGACAAGACCTGCGAACACCCGGACAAGGCCTGCCACGGTGAGTCCTGCCCGTTGGCCCAGGGCTTCTATGACCGTTTGCCGGCGGCACGCCAGGCCGCCAGCGGGCTCAACCTGCTGAATCAGGGCGCCTTGCGTCAGGTTGCGTTGGAACACACGGTCTGCCCGTATTACCTGAGCCAGGAAATGGCCCGCTGGGCGGACGTGGTGGTTGCGGACTACAACTATTACTTCGATTTCAGTGCCTTGCTGTTCGGTCTGGCCCAGGCCAACCACTGGACTGTCGCGGTGCTGGTGGACGAAGCGCACAATCTGGTGGAGCGTGGCCGTCAGATGTATAGCGCCAGCCTCGATCAATCGACCCTCAACGGCGTACGAAAAACCGCGCCCGAAGCGCTGAAAAAGCCGCTGCAACGGGTCAACCGTGAATGGAATGCCCTGCATAACCTGCAATCAGGTGCCTACCAGGCCTATGACAAGCCCCCGGAAAAATTGCTCCAGGCGCTGTCTTCCTGCACTGCAGGCATCGGTGATTACCTGAACGATCACCCGCAAGGGCTGGACAGTGCGTTACAGAGTTTCTACTTCGAGATGCTGCAGTTCTGCCGCGTGGCCGAACGCTTCGATGAACAGTTTCTGTTCGACATCAGCAAGCGCGACCTCGACCGCAAACGATGCCTTTCGCAACTGTGCCTGCGCAACGTGGTGCCTGCCGGTTTCATCGGGCCACGCCTGACCGCCGCACGCAGCACCGTACTGTTTTCCGCGACCCTCAGCCCTCGCCACTATTACGCCGATCTATTGGGCACACCGGCCAACACCGTGTGCATCGACGTCGAATCGCCATTTCATGCCGACCAGTTGCAAGTGCACATCGTCGACCGGATCTCCACCCGATTCGTCCATCGGGAAGCCTCGCTGGCGCCGATAGTCGAGCTGATCGCCAAGCAGTTCACCCAGCGCCCCGGCAACTACCTGGCGTTCTTCAGCAGTTTCGATTATTTGCAGCAAGTGGCGCAGTTGCTGGCCGAGCGGCACCCGCAGATCACGCTGTGGACGCAGTCTCGCGCGATGGCGGAAGAACAGCGTCAGCAGTTTCTCGATCAATTCACCGAAGGCGGCGAGGGCATTGGTTTTGCGGTGCTGGGCGGGACGTTTGGCGAAGGCATCGACTTGCCCGGTGCGCGACTGATCGGCGCGTTCATCGCCACCCTGGGCCTGGCCCAGCTCAACCCGGTCAACGAACAGTTGAAGCGGCGCATGGCGGCGATTTTCGGCGCCGGCTACGACTACACCTACCTCTTTCCCGGCGTGCAGAAAGTGGTACAGGCCGCCGGGCGGGTGATTCGCACGCAACAGGATCAAGGTGTGGTGATGTTGATCGATGACCGGTTTGCCGAGAGCAAGGTCAAGCAACTGCTGCCGCGTTGGTGGTCGATTGCCCCCGCGCTCTGACGGTCCGGCTTTTTTCGCCTCACCAAATGCCCGGTTTGCCGCATACTCCTGTTAAACACCAGCGCCGAGGGACCAATGAACCAGGATCGAAGCAAAGCCAACGCCGTTGAGGACAAGCGTTTTCGCCTGTTGATCGATGCGGTGATTGACTACGCGATCTACATGATTGACCCCGACGGCATCATCACCAGCTGGAACGCCGGTGCCAGGCGTTTCAAGGGGTACGAGGAGGCGGAAATCCTCGGCCAGCATTTCTCGCGCTTCTACACCAATGAGGACCGCCGTGCCGGTTTGCCCCAACGGGCGCTGGACACGGCGATTGACGAAGGACGATTCGAAGGCGAAGGCTGGCGCGTGCGCAAGGACGGCACGCATTTCTGGTCCCACGTGGTGATTGATCCGATTATCGACCCTTCGGGAAAATTGCTGGGATTTGCCAAGATCACCCGTGATTTGACCGACCGCAAAATGGCCGAAGAAGTCCTCAAGCAGAGTGAGCAGCAGTTCCGCTTGCTGGTGCAAAGCGTTACGGACTACGCCATCTACATGCTCGCCCCGGATGGGCGCGTGACCAACTGGAATCTTGGTGCGCAGCGCATCAAGGGCTATTTGCCCCAGGAAGTGATCGGCGAGCATTTCTCGATGTTCTATACCCCGCAAGACCGCGAGGCGGGTGAGCCGCAGCGAACCCTGGACACCGCGACCCGTGAAGGGCGATTCGAAAGCAAGGGCTGGCGTGTGCGCAAGGACGGTACGCAGTTCCTTGCGCATGTCGTGGTCGATCCGATCCGGGGTGACACCGGCACCTTGCTCGGATTCGCCAAGATCACCCGCGACATCACCGAAGCGACACAGGCCCAGCAGACGCTGGAGCAAACCCGCGAAGCGCTGTTCCAGGCGCAGAAAATGCAGGCCATCGGCCAACTCAGCGGCGGCATCGCCCATGATTTCAACAATTTGTTGACCGTCATCCTTGGCAATCTGGAAATCGTCCGCAAACGTCTGGCGGATGACCCAAAAGTCGTGCGCTTGCTCGACAACGCCACCCAGGGAGCCTTGCGCGGTGTTTCCCTGACCCAGCGCATGCTGGCTTTTGCACGGCGCCAGGAGCTGAAGTCCGAACCGGTCGAGATACCGGCCCTGGTGCAGGGAATCTCAGGGCTGTTGCGCAGTTCTTTGGGACCTTCAGTGAAATTGGAAACGCGTTTTCCCGCGGATGTCGAACCGGTGATGGCCGACGTCAACCAACTTGAACTGGCCTTGTTGAACCTGGCCACCAACGCCCGTGACGCCATGCCCCATGGCGGCAAAATCGTCATCAGCACGCGCACCGAAGAGTTCCAGAAGGGCAACCGCCCGGCACTGGCTGCTGGCCGTTATGTGTGCCTGAGTGTCAGCGACACCGGGGAAGGGATGGATGAGGCGACGCTGGCGTCGGCGATGGACCCGTTCTTCACCACCAAGGGACTGGGCAAAGGCACCGGGTTGGGGTTGTCGATGGTCCACGGCTTTATCGCGCAATTGGGCGGACGGTTCGTCCTCAAGAGCCAGAAAGACCAGGGCACCACGGCGGAACTGTGGTTGCCCGTCGCTACCGAGCGCACGGCTGCCCTCGTTGCCGACGAGCCCGTGACACCGGATGTGCCTCGCCTGTGCGTCCTGGTGGTGGATGACGACAGCCTGGTGCTGACCAGTACCTGTCTGTTGCTGGAAGACCTTGGCCATCGAGTCGTCAGCGCAACATCCGCTGTCCAGGCACTGGAAATATTTACGGGGCAACAGGGCATTGACCTGGTGATCACCGACATGGCCATGCCGCAGATGAGTGGTGCGCAACTGGCGGATGCGATCCGCACGCTGGATTCGAACGTTCCGATTATCCTGGCCACCGGTTATGCCGAGCGACTGGAAGGATTCGCCACCACGCTGCCCAGGCTATCGAAACCCTTTACTCAACTCAGCCTGGTGGAAGTGATTGCTTCGGCGATGAAGTGAGCGACCGGGTGTACTGCTCATAACGCGCCAACATCGGTTGCGTGCTGATGCCGTGCAGCACAATGCTCAGGGCCACCACCGACAGGGTCAGATCCGTACACAGGGTGGCGACCGACGCGCCGAGGCCATGGTTCAAGGCATAGAACAGGTAGTAAAAGCTGCCGATGCCGCGAATGCCGAACCAGCCCACCAACAGTCGTTGCCGGACGCTGAGCAAAGTGCCCCAGGGCATCAGCCCGACACTCAGCGGGCGAATCACGCAGAACAGCACCAGTGCGACCACCAGCGCCCGCCAGTCCCAGTGCCCCACCAGCACCACCCCGAGCAAGGTCACCAGAAACACTTCCATGGCCCGTTCGACCAGGCTGCCAAACGACAGCATGTCGCCGATCATGATTCCGGCCGCCACTTGTGTGTCCTCCAGATGCTCCACATCGCCGTGCACGGCGGCGTCCGGTTCGACGTTCTGATGACCGACCACCGGTTGCACCAGATGCTCGGCCGGGGTCCGCGAATCACCCGCTGATTGGACTTCGGCCCGGCGCAATCCCAGCCCCGCGGCAAATACCGAGAGAAAGCCATAGCCGTGCACCGACTCCGCCGCGACATACGCCAGTGCAATCAGGGCGAAGGTCAGGTAATCATTGGGCGAGAGGGTACTGTCGGCATTGCGGATGCGCATGGACAGGGTCAGACGCCCGATACCACGGCCCATGCCGTAGCCGATCAGCAAGCCGGCGGGCACGGCCCATAGCAGCCGCTTGAGTGCCCAGTCATCGAGCCAGGCGCCGGACGATCCGGCGCTTTGCTGCAGAAACAGCAAGCCCAGGATCACAAACGGGAAGGCGATTCCGTCATTCAGGCCCGCCTCGCCGGACAGCCCGAAGCGCACCGGGTCGGCATCCTTGGCATCGTTGACCTGGACCAGCGAGGCCAACACCGGGTCGGTCGGGGCCAGGATGGCGCCGATCAACAGCGAGACGCCCCAGGGCAGCGCGAAGGCAACATGAAGGAGCAGGCAGACGCCGGTGATGCTCAGCAGCATCACCGGTCCCGCCAACCCGAATGCCACGCGCCATTTGCGATCCCTGAGCGGCAGGCGCAGCTTGAGCCCGCAGACAAACAACGAAAAAAGCACCGCGACTTCCGTCAGGTGCTCCATCCAGTCAGAGGCATCCTTGATATCCAGCCGTAGCCAGCCCAGGCCGGCCGGACCGATGCCCACCCCCAGCAGCAGGCACACCGCCGAGGTGGTCACCGGCATCCAGCGCAGGTAGGACGAGGCGAGTGCCAATGCCAGCAGCACGGCACCCAGCACGGCGACCCAGGCAATGAAGCTCATGGCCTCGGGTCATCAGCTGCGGACATGGCAATCTCCAGAAATCAAAGGCCCGCCAGTGCAGGGCCTATGAAGGGTGGAGCACCAGAGTGGTCGGCCGGTTCCATCTTTGCGTCACCCGATTCGTCAAAGGATCGGTTTGCCGCCCGTCACGCCAAAACGCTGGCCGGTGATGTAGCTGCCTTCGTCCGAGGCCAGCAGCACATAGATCGGCGCCACTTCCACCGGTTGGCCCGGACGGCCGAGCGGGGTGTTGGCGCCGAAGTTCTGCACCGTTTCTTCCGGCATGGTCGAGACGATCAGCGGCGTCCAGATCGGCCCCGGCGCCACGCTGTTCACGCGGATGTTCTTCGGTCCGAGCATCTGCGCCAGGCCGGCGGTGAAGTTGGCGATTGCCCCTTTGGTCGTGGCGTAGGCGAGCAGGGTCGGGTTGGGCATGTCGGAGTTGACCGAACTGGTGTTGATGATCGAACTGCCGGGTTTCATGTGCTTCAACGCCGCCTGACAAATCCTGAACATTGCGGTGATGTTGACGTCGAAGGTCATCAACCACTCTTCGTCGGGGATTTCTTCGAGGGTTTCGTGGGTCATCTGAAACGCAGCGTTATTGACCAGCACATCGATGCGGCCGAAACGCTCGACGGTTTTCTCCACCAGCGCCCGGCAATGCACCTTGTGCGCAAGATCGCCCGGCAGCAGCAGGCATTGGCGCCCGGCCTGTTCGATCCAGCGTGCGGTTTCTTCGGCGTCTTCCTGCTCATCCAGATACGCAACGGCCACATCGGCGCCTTCACGGGCGAAGGCAATCGCCACGGCTCGGCCAATTCCGCTGTCGCCACCGGTGATCAAGGCAATCTTGCCCTGCAGCCGACCCGAGCCCTTGTAGCTTTGCTCGCCACAGTCGGGATAAGGGTCCATTTTGCGCTGGGAGCCGGGAACGGGTTGCTGTTGTTTGGGGAAGGGTGGTTTTGGGTAGGTGGCCATCATCAATCTCCGATCTCAAGGCTGGGAGTCAAAGGGTTGACCCCGTTGTTTTGCGCTGAGTTCGGTTGGATTTCAGATCGGATACAACATAGGAGCCAGCCTCTGCTGGCGATGGTCTCGAGTGCGCCGCGTTCAGTCTGGTTATACGGGTCATCGTTCACGTCCATCGCGAGCAAGCTCGCTCCTACAATGGGTCGTGCCAGGTACGCATACGTGTAGGAGCCAGCCTGCTGGCGATGGTCTCGAGTGCGCCGCGTTCAGTCTGGTTACGCGGGTTATCGTTCACGTCCATCGCGAGCAAGCTCGCTCCTACAATGGGTCGTGCCCTGGTACGGATACGTGTAGGAGCCAGCCTGCTGGCGATGGTCTCGAGTGCGCCGCGTTAAGTCTGGTTACACGGGTCATCGTTCACGTCCATCGCGAGCGAGCTCGCTCCTACAATGGGTCGTGCCCAGGTACGCATACGTGTAGGAGCCAGCCTGCTGGCGATGGTCTCGAGTGCGCCGCGTTAAGTCTGGTTACACGGGTCATCGTTCACGTCCATCGCGAGCGAGCTCGCTCCTACAATGGGTCGTGCCCAGGTACGCATACGTGTAGGAGCCAGCCTGCTGGCGATGGTCTCGAGTGCGCCGCGTTAAGTCTGGTTACACGGGTCATCGTTCACGTCCATCGCGAGCAAGCTCGCTCCTACAATGGGTCGTGCCCAGGTATGCATACGTGTAGGAGCCAGCCTGCTGGCGATGGTCTCGAGTGCGCCGCGTTAAGTCTGGTTACACGGGTCATCGTTCACGTCCATCGCGAGCGAGCTCGCTCCTACAATGGGTCGTGTCAGGCGTGGAGGTTGCGCAAGCTGCGTTCCATCCGCGCAATGCCTTCTTCGAGCAGCGAGCGCGGGCAGCCGAAGTTCAGACGCACGAACTGTTGGCAGTCATCGCCGAAGTCCAGGCCGGCGCTCAGGCCGACTTTGGCCTGTTCGAGGAAAAACTGCTGGGGGTTGTCCAGCCCCAGCGCCGAGCAATCGAGCCAGGCCAGGTAGGTGCTTTGCGGTACGTTCATGCTGATGCCCGGCAGGCGGTTGCGCACGGCCTCGACCAGGTAATCGCGGTTGCCTTGCAGGTAGGTCTTGAGTTCGTTCAGCCAGGGCGCGGCTTCGCTATAAGCGACGCGGGTGGCTTCCAGGCCCAGGGGGTTGACGCTGTCGACCATGCCGCAACGGGCCTGGTTGACGCGTTCGCGCAGGTGACGGTCCTGAATGATCATGAACGAGGTTTTCAGCCCGGCGATGTTGTAGGCCTTGCTGGCCGACATCAGGGTGATGGTGCGCTGGGCGACTTGCGGGCTCAGCGTCGCCATCGGAATGTGCTGGCGACCGTCGAAACACAGCTCGGCATGGATTTCGTCGGAGATGATCCAGGCGCCGTGTTCCAGGCAGATATCGGCAATGGCCTGCAACTCGGTGCGCGGGAAGGCTTTGCCCAGCGGGTTGTGCGGGTTGCTCAACAGCAGCGCGCCGCCACCTTGCAGCGACTGGCTCAAGGTCGCCAGCGGCGTGGTGTAGGTACCGTCAGGCTGCGCCTCGAAGCCCAGTTCGACCTTGTTCAGCCCCCAGTGGCCCGGGGCATGGCGCAGCGGCGGGTAGTTCGGCACCTGCACCACGACATTCTGTTGCGGTTGCACCAGGGCCTTCAGCGCCATGTTGAAGCCCGACTCAACGCCCGGCAGAAAGATCAGTTCCTGCGGCTCCACGCGCCAAGCGTACTTGTTCCACAGATCGGCAACGATGGCCTCGCGCAAGTCGTCCGAGGCCACGCTATAGCCGACCATCGGGTGTTCCAGGCGTTTTTGCAGGGCCCGGATGATCACCGGCGGCGCAGCGAAATCCATGTCGGCGACCCACATCGGCAACACGTCGGCCGGGTAGCGGCTCCATTTGGTACTGCCGGTGTTGTGGCGGTCGAACACCTGATCAAAATCGAAAGTCATGCGCAGTCTCGTGAAAGCTGGGTTGAATATGGCGCCATGATAAGCGCCAAGCCCCTGCAGGAGCGAGCCTGCTCAATGGCCCGAACAAGAAAAACCCTGTGGGAGAGGGCTTGCCCGCGATAGCGACGGCACAGTCGACATTAACAGTGGCTGACCCACCGCCATCGCGGGCAAGCCCGCTCCCACAGGGTTTGCGTCGACTCGACAAACGGCCGACGGTCGGTTTTCACACAGGACCCCCTCGCGTTGACTAGAGTTTCAGTGTCGGCAGCCCGTCTGCCGCCACCGTGTTTGTCCAGTAAAATCCGGGAAACGTACCGGATCTCCACCTGATCAGGAGTGCACGATGGACCTCAGCCGTCGTCAGTTCTTCAAGGTCGCCGGTATCGGCCTTGCAGGCTCTAGCCTGGGCGCGTTGGGCATGGCCCCGGCGCCTGCCTTTGCCGAACAGGTGCGCTACTTCAAGCTCGCCCACACCCATGAAACCCGCAACACCTGCCCGTACTGCTCGGTCGGCTGTGGGTTGATCATGTACAGCCAGGGCGATGCGGCGAAGAATGTCGCGCAAAGCATCATCCACATCGAAGGTGACGCCGACCACCCGGTCAACCGCGGCACCCTGTGCCCCAAAGGCGCAGGCCTGCTGGACTTCATTCACAGCCCCGGCCGCCTGCAGTACCCGCAGGTTCGCAAGCCCGGCAGCAGCGAATGGACGCGGGTGTCCTGGGATGACGCGCTCAATCGCATCGCCGACCTGATGAAGGCCGACCGCGACGCCAACTTCATCGAGAAAAATGCCCAGGGGCAAACGGTGAACCGCTGGCTGACCACCGGTTTCCTCGCGGCCTCGGCGGCGTCCAACGAAGCGGGCTACATCACCCACAAGGTCATTCGCAGTCTCGGCATGCTGGGGTTTGATAACCAGGCGCGTGTCTGACACGGCCCGACGGTGGCAAGTCTTGCCCCGACGTACGGCCGTGGTGCCATGACCAATACCTGGACCGATATCGCCAACGCGAACCTGGTTCTGGTGATGGGCGGCAACGCAGCAGAAGCGCACCCCTGCGGTTTCAAATGGGTGACCGAAGCCAAGGCGCACAACAAGGCGCGGCTGATCGTGGTCGACCCGCGATTCACCCGGACCGCCTCGGTGGCCGACTATTACGCGCCGATCCGCACCGGCACCGACATCGCCTTCATGGGCGGGCTGATCAACTACCTGCTGACCGAGGACAAGATCCAGCACGAATACGTGCGCAATTACACCGACGTGTCGTTCATCGTCAAAGCTGGCTACGGCTTCGAAGACGGGATTTTCAGCGGCTACGACGTGGCCAAACGCGCCTATACCGACAAGTCCGGCTGGGGTTACGAGCTGGGTGAGGACGGTTTCGCCAGGGTCGACCCGACCCTGCAAGACCCGCGTTGCGTCTATCAACTGATGAAGCAGCACTACAGCCGCTACAACATCGACCTGGCGAGCCAGGTGTGCGGCATGCCGGTCGATGCCATGAAAAAGATCTGGGAAGAAATCGCCACCTGCTCGCAACCGGGCAAGACCATGACGATTCTCTATGCCCTGGGCTGGACCCAGCACTCCATCGGTTCGCAGATCATCCGCAGCGCCGCCATGGTGCAATTGCTGCTGGGCAACGTCGGCATGCCGGGCGGGGGCGTGAATGCCCTGCGCGGCCACTCCAACATCCAGGGGTTGACCGACCTGGGGCTGTTGTCCAACTCGTTGCCCGGTTACCTGACGCTGCCGGGCGACGCCGAGCAGGATTACAACGCCTACATCGTCAAGCGCACGCAGAAACCGTTGCGTCCGGGGCAGTTGTCCTATTGGCAGAACTACGGCAAGTTCCACGTCAGCCTGATGAAAGCCTGGTACGGCGCCAACGCCACCGCCGAGAACAACTGGTGCTACGAGTACCTGCCGAAACTGGACATTCCCAACTACGACATCCTCAAGGTGTTCGACCTGATGGGCCAGGGCAAGGTCAACGGCTACATGTGCCAGGGTTTCAATCCGATCGCCGCGTTACCCGACAAGAACCGGGTGATGGCGGCGCTGGCCAGACTCAAATGGCTGGTGGTGATGGACCCGCTGGCCACCGAAACCTCGGAGTTCTGGCGCAACGTCGGGCCGTTCAACGATGTGAAGAGCGCCGACATCCAGACCGAAGTGATACGCCTGCCCACCACCTGCTTCGCCGAAGAAGACGGTTCGCTGGTCAACAGCAGCCGCTGGCTGCAATGGCACTGGAAAGGCGCCGATGGTCCTGGTGAAGCGCAAACCGACATCCGCATCATGAGCGAGCTGTACCTGCGCTTGCGCCAACGCTATCAGAGCGAAGGTGGGAAATACCCTGACCCGATCCTCAAACTGTCCTGGCCCTACAAGATCGCCGACGAGCCTTCGCCGGAGGAACTGGCGAAGGAAATCAACGGTTGCGCCACCGCCGACTTCACCGACGCCACTGGCGCCGCAATCAAGGCCAATGCCCAACTGGCCGGCTTCGCTCAGCTCAAGGACGATGGCAGCACGGCGTCCGGTTGCTGGATTTTCTGCGGCAGCTGGACCGAGGCGGGCAACCAGATGGCCCGGCGCGACAACAGCGATCCGTATGGCATGCATCAACATCAGGGCTGGGCCTGGGCCTGGCCGGCCAACCGGCGGATTCTCTACAACCGTGCCTCGGCCGACGTGCAAGGCAAACCCTGGGATCCGAAAAAACGCCTGGTGTGGTGGAACGGTAAAGCCTGGGGCGGCACCGATGTGCCTGACTACAAGGCCGATGTGCCGCCGGAAGCCGGGATGAATCCGTTCATCATGAACCCCGAAGGCGTGGCGCGGTTCTTCGCCGTCGACAAGATGAACGAAGGGCCGTTCCCCGAACACTATGAGCCGTTCGAGACGCCGATCGGCATCAACCCGATGCACCCGAACAACAAGAAAGCCACCAGCAACCCGGCGGCGCGGATCTTCGATTCGGTGTGGGATTCCCTCGGCGTGGCCAAGGATTACCCGTACGCCGCCACCAGCTACCGCCTGACCGAGCATTTCCACTTCTGGAGCAAGCACTGCAAGCTCAATGCAATTTCCCAGCCCGAGCAGTTCGTCGAGATCGGCGAAGTGCTGGCCAAGGAGAAAGGCATCGTCGCCGGTGACCGTGTGCGCGTCAGCTGCAAGCGCGGGCATATCGAAGCGGTGGCGGTGGTGACCAAGCGGATTCGGCCGTTGCAGGTCAACAATCAAGTGGTGCACCAGATCGGTATCCCGCTGCACTGGGGGTTCACCGGCCTGACGCGCCACGGTTACCTGACCAACACCCTGGTGCCGTTCCTCGGCGATGGCAACACCCAGACCCCGGAATCCAAGTCATTCCTGGTCAACGTGGAGAAAATCTAAATGGCCAGCCAAGACATCATTGCCCGCTCGGCCACCACCACCGTACCGTCCTCGGTGCGCAATCAGGAGGAAGTCGCCAAGCTCATCGACACCACCAAGTGCATCGGCTGCAAGGCCTGCCAGGTCGCCTGCTCGGAATGGAACGAGCTGCGCGACGAGGTCGGCCACAACCACGGCACTTATGACAACCCGCAGGATCTCAGCGCCGAAACCTGGACCCTGATGCGCTTCACGGAGCACGAAAACGACGCCGGCAACCTCGAATGGCTGATTCGCAAGGACGGCTGCATGCACTGCGCCGAACCCGGCTGCCTGGCGGCATGCCCCAGCCCCGGTGCGATCATCAAGCACGCCAACGGCATCGTCGACTTCAACCAGGACCACTGCATCGGTTGCGGCTATTGCATCACCGGTTGCCCGTTCAACATTCCACGCATCTCGCAAAAGGATCACAAGGCCTACAAGTGCACCTTGTGTTCGGACCGGGTGGCCGTAGGGCTGGAGCCGGCCTGCGTGAAAACCTGTCCGACCGGGGCCATCGTCTTCGGCACCAAGGAAGACATGAAGGAACACGCTGCCGAGCGCATCGTCGACCTCAAGAGTCGCGGTTTTGACCAGGCCGGTCTGTACGACCCGGCCGGCGTCGGCGGCACCCATGTGATGTACGTGCTGCACCATGCCGAAACGCCGAAGCTCTACGCCGGTTTGCCCGCCGACCCGGCGATCAGCCCGTTGGTGGGCCTGTGGAAAGGCGTGAGCAAACCCTTGGCGCTGCTGGCGATGGGCGCGGCGGTGTTGGCCGGGTTCTTCCACTACGTGCGCGTCGGTCCGCAGGTAGTCGAGGAGGATGAACTACCGCCAGGCAATGACCCGGCGGTGCATGAGGTCGATCCGTCGGTGCACACCTATGATCCGAAGCGGGAGAACAGGCCATGATCCGCAAAGAGATCCTTCGCTATACCGCCAACCAGCGCACCAACCACTGGCTGGTGGCGATCCTGTTTTTCATGGCAGGGCTGTCCGGACTGGCGTTGTTTCACCCGGCGCTGTTCTGGCTGAGCAACTTGTTCGGCGGCGGTCCCTGGACACGCATCCTGCACCCGTTCATGGGCGTGTTGATGTTCCTGTTGTTCCTCGGGCTGGTGGTGCGCTTCTGGCGCGCCAATTACTTCATCGCCAATGACCGCTTGTGGCTCAAGCGTATTGACCGGGTGATGAAAAACGAGGAGGAGGGCGTGCCCCCCATCGGCAAGTACAACCCCGGGCAGAAATTGCTGTTCTGGACTTTACTGCTGTGCATGTTCGGGTTGCTGTTCACCGGCCTGGTGATCTGGCGCGCGTATTTCAGCGACTACTTCGGCATCACCCTGATCCGTTGGGCGATGTTGCTGCATGCCTTGGCCGGTTTCGTGCTGATCCTGAGCATCATCGTGCACATCTACGCCGGGATCTGGATCAAGGGCTCGGTCAGCGCCATGATGCATGGCTGGGTCAGCCGTGCCTGGGCGAAGAAACACCATGAACTGTGGTATCGCGAGGTGACGCGTGACGAGCGTCCCGACCCGCCCTTGAGCAAAAAAGGATAACGATTTGGCCACCATTCTGGAGCCAGGAGAGATCGAAGCGGCGGCCACTGCACCGCCGTTTCTGCACCTGCCACCGTCCAACCTGTTCACCTTGCGCGCGCTGCGCCTGGAGCGTCTGGCAGAAGGGCATCCATTGGCCGAGTACCTGCGCCTGATTGCCGGATTGTGTCACGCGCAGCAGCGTCTGATGGATGATCCGCCCGACGCGGCCGTGCCGGACCCGCAGCGTATCCAGCGCTGCCTGGAGCACGGCTTGCCACCGTTTGCCGCCGACAGCCTGGTGCGCGAAGACGCCTGGTTGCCCTGGCTGCACGGTTTGTTGCAAGGCTATCAACCTGCGGCGCAATCGCCGGTGGAGCAGGCCGTGACGACGTTGCGCAACGCCAGCGCCGGGCAGCTCAAGACCTGGGCGCTGGCCTTGGTCAGCGGTCAGTTCTCCTTGCTGCCGGCGGCCCTGGTGCCGTTTCTCGGCGCGGCGTTGCAGGTCGCGTGGAGTCATTGGTTGCTGACGACGCCGGACCTCGCCCTGAAACCCGGCACCAGCCTCAACCAATGCCCGGCCTGTGGTTCACCGGCCATGGCCGGGGTGATTCGCCATCGTGGCAAATACAACGGTCTGCGCTATCTGGTGTGCTCGCTGTGCGCCTGCGAATGGCATGTGGTGCGGGTCAAGTGCGTGTATTGCGAGCAAAGCAAGGGCCTGCAATACGTCAGCTTCGACAGTGACCGCCACGCTGCCGACAAAGCCCCGTTGCGCGCCGAAACCTGCCCCGGCTGCCAGAGTTATCTCAAGCAGATCTATCTGGAGTGCGACGCCGAAGGCGAAGCGCTGTCCGCCGACTTGAGCAGCCTGATGCTCGACATGCGCCTGGAGCAGGAGGGCTTTCAGCGTCCGGCGCCCAATCTGCTGCTGGCCCCCGGAGGCGACTGACGCGAGCGTCTACACTCAGGCGGTCCACCTTTGCCGGAGCGCCTGATGTCCGCCAGATCCGCCAGCCCAGCCTTGCGCCTGCCCTCCATCGACAGCTTGCTACGCGACCCGGCGTGTCAGCCTTTGGCCGAACGCTATGGGCGCGATGCCTTGCTCGCCAGCCTGCGGCAGTTGCTCGACGACTTGCGCGAACCGGTGCTGGCCGGGCAACTCAACGCCGTTGAACTCGCCCCGCCAGTGCTGGCGGGCAGGGCGGGTGAGCGGCTGGCCAACCAGCATCGCAGCCATGTACGCCGGGTGTTCAACCTCACCGGCACGGTGCTGCACACCAACCTGGGGCGCGCCTTGCTACCGGAAGAAGCCATAGACGCAGTGCAAATGGCCGCGCGTTATCCGCTGAATCTGGAGTTCGACCTGCACAGCGGCAAGCGTGGCGACCGCGACGATCTGATCGAAGGCCTGATCCGCGAGCTGACCGGCGCGGAAGCGGTGACCGTGGTCAACAACAATGCCGCCGCCGTGCTGCTCACCCTCAACAGCCTCGGCGCGCGCAAGGAAGGCATCATTTCCCGGGGCGAGCTGATCGAAATCGGCGGCGCCTTTCGCATCCCGGACATCATGGCCCGCGCCGGGGTGAAACTGCATGAAGTCGGCACCACCAACCGCACCCACGCCCGTGACTACGAAGCCGCCATCGGCCCGCGCAGTGGTCTGGTGATGCGCGTGCATGCGAGCAACTACAGCATCCAGGGCTTCACCACCCGCGTGCCCACCGCAGAGCTGGCGCAACTGGCGCATCAGCATGGCTTGCCGCTGCTGGAGGACCTCGGCAGCGGCAGTTTGCTGGACCTCACGCGCTGGGGCCTGCCGGCCGAGCCGACGGTGCGACAGGCGTTGCTCGATGGCGCAGACATCGTCACTTTCAGCGGCGACAAACTGCTCGGCGGCCCCCAGGCTGGCTTGATCGTCGGCCGCAAAGAGCTGATTGCACGGATCAAGAAAAACCCGCTGAAACGTGCGCTGCGCGTCGACAAACTGACCCTCGCCGCCCTCGAAGCGGTGCTCGGCCTGTACCGCAACCCGGACCGGCTGGCCGAGCGGCTGCCGAGCCTGCGGCTGCTGACCCGACCCCAGGCGGATATCTTCGCCCAGGCCCAACGCCTGTTGCCGTCAATGGCGCAGGTGCTGGGCGCCGCCTGGAGCGTCAGTGCCGTGCCGGCGCTGGGCATGATCGGCAGCGGCAGCCAACCGGTGGCGCGCTTGCCGAGTGCGGCGTTGTGCCTGCGGCCAAACTGCTCCAAACGTCTGCGCGGTCGTTGGCTGCACGGCCTGGAAGAGCACCTGCGCAGCCTGCCGGTTCCGGTGCTCGGGCGCATCGACGACGACGCCTTGTGGCTGGACTTGCGCCAACTGGACGACGAGCCGGCATGGCTGGCACAACTCGGCCAGTTGCAGGCAGGGGAAGCAGCACAGTGATCGTCAGCACCGCAGGGCACATCGATCACGGCAAGACCGCATTGCTCCAGGCACTGACTGGGCAGACCGGCGACCGACGCCGGGAAGAACGTGAGCGCGGCATGACCATCGACCTCGGTTACCTCTACGCCGCGCTGGAACCGGGCGCCGGCCTCACCGGTTTTATCGACGTACCCGGACATGAGCGCTTCACCCACAACATGCTGGCCGGGGCACAGGGCATCGATCTGGTGCTGCTGGTGGTGGCTGCCGACGACGGGGTGATGCCGCAAACCCGCGAGCACCTGGCCATCGTCGAACTGCTGGGCATCCCCCGGGCACTGGTGGCAATCAGCAAATGCGACCGGGTCGATACGGCTCGGGTGCAGGCCGTTTGCGAGCAGGTCAATGCCTTGCTGGCGCCGGGTCCCTATGCCGAGGCGCCGCAGATTGTGCTGTCGAGCGTGACCGGGCAGGGCATCGACACCCTGCGTCAGGCCTTGATCAAGGTGCAACGCGAGGTCGTTCAACGCAGCCAGGAAGGCGGTTTTCGCCTGTGGATCGATCGGGCGTTCAGCGTGGCGGGCGCGGGTATCGTGGTCACTGGCACGGCGCTGTCCGGGCAGGTGGCGGTCGGCGATACGTTGACGCTCGGCCCCCTCGGCAAATCGGTGCGGGTGCGCGGCCTGCATGCGCAGAATCGAGTGGCCGAGGTCGCCTTGGCCGGCCAGCGCGTTGCCTTGAACCTCAGTGCCGAACGCCTGGCACTGGAGCAGATACATCGAGGACAGTGGCTGTGCGCCGAATGGCTGTATGCCCCGACCCGGCGAATCGATATCGACTTGCGTTTGTTGCCCGGCGAACCGCGCGCTTTCGAGCACTTTCAGCCGGTGCACGTTCATCTCGGCACCCAGGACGTGACCGGGCGCGTGGCGTTGCTGGAGGGCACCAGCCTGGCGCCGGGCGCACGGATGTTCGCGCAACTGCTACTGAATGCGCCGGTGCAGGCGGTCAAGGGCGATCCGCTGATCCTGCGTGACCAAAGCGCACAACGCACCCTCGGCGGTGGCCGGGTGCTCGACCCGTTCGCGCCCGACCGGCAACGACGCAGCCCCGAACGACTGGCGCAGTTACACACCCTGGCCACGCACAATGAGTTGGAACACTGCCTGCCGGCATTACTGGCCCACGGCGAAACCGGGCTCGACTCGGTGCGTCTGGAACGTCAATTCAATCGCCCCCGCGACACCTGGGTGTTGCCCGTGGACGTGCGTCTGATCGACACCCGCCAAGGATCGTTGCTGTTCAGCGCGGCGCGCTGGGAAGGGCTGAAAACACGCTTGCTGGAGCAACTGGCGCGCTTTCACGAACTGGAACCTGACCAGATGGGCCCGGACCGCGATCGCCTGCGTCGATTCAGTGCCACGGTCCTCGAACGTTCGACGTTCATCTGCCTGCTCGACGAGTTGCTGGCCAGTGGCGCCGTCGCCAGCAGCGGGCCGTGGCTGCATCTGCCGGGCCATCAGGTGCGCTTGAGCGACGCGGACGAAGTCCTGTGGCAAGCGTTGCAGCCACTGTTCGAAACGGCCGGTTTCGATCCGCCGTGGGTGCGCGACTTGCCCCATGACGAAGCCACGGTGCGTTTGCTGCTGCGCAAAATGGCCCGGCTGGGGTTGCTGCACCAGGTGGTCCGCGACCTCTTCTACACCGACGCGATGATCCGCCGATTGGCGGCTATGCTGTTGCAACTGGCCGACGACAACCCGGTGATCCAGGTGTCGGCGTTTCGCGATGCAGTGGGCCTGGGGCGCAAGCGCAGTATCCAGATTCTTGAATACTTCGACCGCCTGGGGCTGACCCGACGGGTTGGCGATCGCCGCCAGATTCGCCCCGACAACGTTCTGGCCAGGCGCCCGTAGCAGGTTTCAAGGAAGGTAATCGCGCCCGGTGGCGCGGCCGGGCTTCAAACCCGGTTGGGGACGGCATCCGTTCCCGGGCAGGTTCGACTCCGGCTACCTTCCGCCATTTTCCGCTCAGAAAGGCCCGAAATTCAGCGGGTACTGGATGACCACGTAAAGCCTGTCGATGTCGTCGCCGCCCTGGGCCGCGTTGGCGCGGTGCGACACATGGGACACCTGCAGGCTCAACCCCTTGGCGGCACCGGACTGCACGATGTAGCGCAGGTCGATGTCGCGCTCCCAGTGGCGTCCGCCATCCCCCTGTTGCGGTACGTACTCACCCAGCGACGGGTCGAACGGGTTATACGCGCCACCCTGGGGCGCGTGGGTGCCATCGATGCCGCTGCCTTTGACGTAGCGCGTCATGAAATTCAGGCCGGGCACGCCAAAGGTGCTGAAGTCGAGGTCGTAACGCGCCTGCCACGAGCGTTCACCCGCGCCGTTGAAGTCAGCGTACTTGATCGAGTTGGCGAGGTAGATCGAATCGCCACCGACGAAATCGAACGGTGTGTCGCCCTGGACTTTTTGATACGCCAGGGTGAAACCATGGGCACCGAGCGTGTATTTGCCCGACAGGCTGTAGGCCGTGTTGTCGATGGCGCCGGCCAGCGCCTGACCGGTCTGCCGGGTGTGGTAGATGTTCCCGTCGAGGAATATCCCCGGCTGTTTCAGGTGCAGGTTGCCGTAGTACTGGTGCCAGGTGTCCGTCAGCTCTGATGCGTACAGGGCACCACCGACAGGGCTCTGTGTGAACAGGTCGGCGCCGGCGAACGAGATCCCGCCCGCGTCGGTACTGGCCCCGTAACCGGAAAAATTGCCCTTGCTCGAGGAACTGTCCTGGTTCTTGAAGGCGGTGAAGTGGCCGGCAACCAGGTTCATGCCGTCGAGCTCGCGGCTGTTGAGCAGAAACCCAGTGGCGTATTCCGGTTGCAGGCGCTTGTCCGCCGTGTCGAACACCGGGGTTTCCACCATCATTTCACCAAAGGACAGCGTGGTTTTCGAGGTCTTGAGTTTGATTGCACCGCCACCGCTGGAGTAGTCGCTGGCACTGCGACCGTCGCTGTCGACCGGCAACAGACCGGTCCCGGAATGGCCCTTTCCGCCATCCAGCTTCAAGCCCAGGAAGGCATGGGCGTCGAGGCCGAAACCCAGGGTTCCCGGTGTGAATCCGGATTCAAAGGAACTGATAAAGCCCTGAGCCCACTCGGCTTTATAGCTCTTGCCCGTCGGCGAAGGGGAGCGGTAGTCGCTGTTGAGGTAGAAGTTGCGACTGAGCAATTCCAGCGACGCACCGTCGAGAAAGCCTGATGTTGGTTCGTCTGCCAGGGCGGTCCCGGTGATGCCGGTGGCCAGTAGCGAAAACCAGAAGCACGGTCCGATTCGTTGATCTTGCAATGCAGTTTCCTTGCGGGCTTACGGGAAACGAGGCGTGCATGATTGCGTAGATCCAGCCGGGAATATTGAATCGGTGTGCTGTGTCAGAGATGTTTTTCGGGGGGAGCGAGGTTTGTCGTTCCCACGCCAGCGTGGGAACGGCATTTCGGGACTTACCAGATCGGCAAGGTGTAGCTGAGGATCAACCGGTTCTCATCGAGGTCGCTGCCAAAGTGGCTCGTACGCACGGTCGCGTTGCGCCATTTCACCCCGACATTCTTCAACGGGCCGCTCTGCACCACGTAGCCAATGTCGGTGTCGCGCTCCCATTCCTTGCCTTCGGGCCGATTGTTGCCCAGATCAATGTTGGAACCATTGATGTAGCGGGTCATGAAGGTCAGGCCGGGCACGCCGACGGCTGCGAAGTTGTAGTCGTAGCGCGCCTGCCAGGACTGTTCGTCCTTGCTGGCGAAGTCGCCGATCTGGACGAAGTTCACCAGGAATGCATCGGCTCCGTTGATATAGGCGAACCCGGTGTCACCGCTCATGCCTTGATAGCCCAGGCCGAAGGCATGCCCGCCCAGGCTATAGGTGAACATGGCGCCGAACGCATTGTTGTCGATATTGCTGCCGCCATCGTCGGTCGAACGGGCAAAGCGCAGATCCGTCTTCAATGACTGGCCAGCGGTCACTGGCAGCAGGTAAGTCAGGTTGACCATGTGCTGGTCATAGAAGTTATCGAGGTGGCCGTAGGCGTAGCCGGTGGTCAGATTGCCGGTCCACTTGTAGCTCAGGCTGGCGAAGTCGAAGCTGTCGCTCGTCAAGTGGCGACTGGTGATGCCCTTGGCGCCGGTTCGGGTAATGCCCATGTCTTCATAGTTCGAAGAGTCGCGCTGATTGACCTGTGTCAGCCGTCCACCATCGATGGTCAGGCCTTCGATTTCCAGCGAGGTCAATTGACCGCCTTCGAACGTTTGTGGCAACAACCGTGAGTCGTTGGCCAATACCGTCGGCACCTTGGGCAGTAACGTGCCGAGTTTCAGCGTGCTTTTGGATGCACGCAGCTTTGCCGTCACACCCATTTCGCCGTATTCGTCCTGAGCGCCTTTGCTTGTGTCGCTATGCCGTTTGAGCAGGCCGGAACCGGCGCGATCAGGGCTGGAATCGAGCTTGACGCCCAACAGGCCGATGGCATCGAAACCGACTCCGATCAAGCCTTCGGTAAAGCCCGACTCATAACGCAGCAGGAAACCCTGCGCCCATTCCTCCTGTTTGGATTGCGCAGCGTTGTCCTGGCGGTAATCCCGGTTGAAGTAGAAGTTACGCAGCTCGAGGCTGGCCTTGCTGTCCTTGACGAAGTCAGCAGAGGCGGGAGCCGAGAGACTGATGATACCGCCGGCAAGCAGCAGTCGGGTCGAGAGAGTGCAGGTATTGCGGTCCATGATGAAGCCCCTTCGTTTTTTTATTGTTGAAATGACGGGCACAGCGGCCCCCGCCATGACGGCAAGGGCTTATAAGTAAAAAACGCGGCGCCAAAATGAGAGGAGCTGACGCCGCGTTGGTGAAAACGTCAGAACTGTTCGGCGCTCAGGCCATACAAAGGACCACTGCCAGCGCGAATGGATTGCTCCAGACTCAAGATGCGTGGCAGCAGGCGGTGGATGTAGAAGTCGGCGGTGGCGATTTTCGCGCCATAAAAACCTTCGTCTTCACTGCGTTTTTGCAGGGCGACCTGAGCCATCCGCGCCCACAGCCAGGCGTAGGTGACGTAACCGAAGAGGTGCAGGTATTCCACCGAAGCGGCACCGACTTCGTTGCGATTGGTCGCCGCGCGATCCTGCAGCCAGTCGCTCAGTTCCTCCAGACACCGCACTGCATCGAGCAGTTGAGCGGCATAGGGGGCGTTCGGCTGGGTGGCAAAGCGGCGAATCTCCCCGGTGAAGTGGCGTAGCGCCAGCCCCTTGTCGGCCAGCACCTTGCGACCGAGCAGGTCCAGCGCCTGGATGCCGTTGGTGCCTTCATAAATCTGCGCGATGCGCACGTCACGCACCAACTGCTCCTGGCCCCATTCGCGGATGTAGCCATGGCCACCGAACACTTGCTGGCCGTTGACGCAGCTTTCCAGCCCGGTGTCGGTAAAAAACGCCTTGGCCACCGGTGTCAGCAGCGCGACCAGGTCCTGTGCGCTTTCGCGTTCCCAGGCATCGTCGGAAAACTTCGCCAGGTCCAGTTGCTGCCCGACATAACTGGCGAACGCGCGGCCGCCTTCAGTCATGGCTTTCATGCTCAGCAACATGCGACGCACGTCAGGGTGAACGATGATCGGGTCAGCGGCTTTGTCCGGGGCCATGGCTCCGGTCGGCGAGCGGCTCTGAATGCGTTCGCGGGCGTATGCCACGGCGCTCTGATAGGACGCCTCGGCACAACCGATGCCCTGAATGCCGATGGACAGGCGTTCGTAGTTCATCATGGTGAACATCGCCGCCAGGCCCTTGTTCGCTTCACCGATCAACCAGCCGCTGGCGCCGTCGAAGTTCATCACGCAGGTGGCCGACGCCTTGATGCCCATCTTGTGTTCAATCGAACCGCAACTCACGGCGTTGCCAGCGCCCAGGGAACCGTCGGCATTGACCAGCACTTTCGGCACCAGAAACAGCGAGATGCCTTTCGGGCCGGCCGGTGCATCCGGCAGCTTGGCCAGCACCAGGTGCACGATGTTTTCAGTCAGGTCCTGATCGCCACCGGTGATGAAAATCTTGCTGCCGGTGATGGCGTAGCTGCCGTCGGCCTGAGGCTCGGCGCGGGTGCGGATGAGCCCCAGGTCGGTGCCGGCGTGGGCTTCGGTCAGGCACATGGAACCGGCCCAGCGACCTTCATACATCGGCGGCAGATAGAGGTTTTTCAGGGTCTCGCTGGCATGGGCGTCCAGCGCCAGGCAGGCGCCGGAACTCAAGGCCGAATACAGCGCAAAGCTCGAGTTGGCGCCGTAGAGCATCTCTTCGAACTGCACCGCGAGCATCTTCGGCATGCCCATGCCGCCGAACTCGGCATTACCGGACAGACCCACCCAGCCGCCTTCGATGTAGGTGGTGTAAGCCTGCTTGAAGCCGATGGGCGTAGTGACTTGGCCTTCATGCCACTGCGCGCCTTCTTCATCACCGCTGCGATTGAGCGGTGCAATCAGGTGCGCGGTGACTTTCGCCGCTTCTTCAAGAATGGCGTCGGCCGTATCGGCGTCGACGCTGTCGGCCAGGGCCGGCAGGCGCGCCCACAGGGCCGGGGCGTCGAACACTTCATGCAGCACAAAGCGCATGTCGCGCAGTGGGGCATTGAATTGGGGCATAACGTGAACCTCGTTGGAACGGTTGTGCGACGGGCACGGCGCCGCATGGGCGGGCCGTGCCTTTTCGATCAGTGACTGGACGCGGCGGCGGCACCGAGGCCGGTCTGTGCGCGGACGAACTGGTCGGCGAAGGCATCACGCTCCTTGTCGGCGCGCACGCTGCGGTCGAGCCTGGACACCACGACGATCACCAGGAATGCCAGCGGCATGGAAAACAGCGCCGGGTGGTCATACGGGAAGATCGCGTGAGCATGACCGAGCACAGTGACCCACACGGCTGGCGAGAGGATCACCAGCACCAGCGCGCAAACCAGGCCGGCAAAACCGCCGATGATCGCGCCTTTGGTGGTCAGGCCTTTCCAGTACATGGCCATGATCAGCACCGGGAAGTTGGTCGACGCGGCGATGCCGAAGGTCAGGCCCACGAGGAACGCGACATTCATCTTCTCGAACAGAATGCCCAGCAGAATCGCGATGATGCCCAGGCCTACCGTGGCCATGCGCGTGACGCGCATTTCCTGTTTCTCGCTGGCCTTGCCCTTCTTGAACACGGTGGCGTAGAGGTCATGGGAGATCGCCGAAGCGCCAGCCAGTGCCAGCCCGGACACCACCGCCAGGATGGTGGCGAAGGCGACCGCCGCGAGGAAACCGAAGAACAGGTTGCCGCCGACCGCTTTGGCCAGGTGCATGGCCACCATGTTGCCGCCGCCAATCAGGGCGCCGCCGACTTCACCGTTGACGTAGTACTGCGGGTCGGTGCCGATGATCACCATCGCGGCAAAGCCGAGGGTGCACACCACCAGGAAGAAGAAACCGATAAAACCGGTGGCGTAGAACACCGATTTACGCGCCTCTTTGGCGTTCGGCACGGTGAAGAAGCGCATGAGAATGTGCGGCAGGCCGGCGATGCCGAACACCAGGCCCAGGGACATCGACGCGGTGTTGATCGGATCGGCGAGCATCGAGCCCGGGCCCATGATGTTCCAGCCGCTGGCGTGGGCCTGCACGGCTTTGTCGGCCAGGGTCTCGTAGCTGAAACCGAACTGCGACATCGCCATCACCGCGAGGGTGGTGCCACCGGCCAGCAGCAGCACGGCCTTGATGATCTGCACCCAGGTGGTGGCGATCATGCCGCCGAAAATCACATACACCAGCATCAGCGCACCGACGATCACCACCGCCACCGGGTAGTCGAGACCGAACAGCAGCTTGATCAACTGACCCGCACCGACCATCTGCACGATCAGGTAGCAGCACACCACCGTCAATGAACCGAAGGCCGCGAAGATCCGCACCTTGTTCTGGTCCAGCCGATAGGAAACGATGTCGGCGAAGGTATAGCGCCCCAGATTGCGCAGACGCTCGGCCATCAAAAAGGTGATGATCGGCCAGCCGACGAAGAAGCCGATGGTATAAATGAAACCATCGTAGCCCTTGGCGAACACCAGGCTGGAAAGCCCCAGCAGGGTGGCCGCCGACATGTAGTCACCGGCAATCGCCAGGCCATTCTGAAAGCCGCTGATACCGCCGCCAGCCGTGTAGAAGTCCGAGGTGGATTGGGTTTGACGCGCCGCCCACCAGGTGATGGCGAGCGTGCCCAGGACGAAGACGAAGAACATGCCGATCGCATTCAGGTTGAGCGGCTGTTTTTCCACCGCCGCCAGGGTCGGTGCGGCGAGTACGAGGGAGGCCGGCAACAGGCCAAGCGTGCCGAGGATGAGCTTGTTGAACAGGGTCATTATTTGCTCTCCTCGAGAATGGCGGCGCCCAGGACATCGAAGCGCGTATTGGCGCTGTAGACATACCAGCCGGTCAGCAGCCAGGAAAACACGATGATTGCCGCGCCTACCGGCATGCCGAGCGTCAACATCCGGTGCTCGCCGAGCGGCGCGTGCAGCCACTGCGGGGCAAACGCCACAATCAGCATGAACAGGTAGTAAGTGCCCAGCACGGCGGCACTCAACGACCAGGCCAGGCGCGAACGACTGCTCACCAGCTCAAGGAATTTGGGATTGTTGCGAATGCGTTCGCAACGTTGGGTATCGGTTGAATGGATGTCGATCATCAGTAGCTCCACTTTTGTTTTTGTTATCGGTCCGTGGTGGGCCGGGCAACGCCGAATTCGGCGTGCACGAGCCCGAGGCGGCAGGTTGATCACCTGCCGCCCTAGGGGTACATCGTTGTTTCGGGTTAGAGCGCTGCGGCCCGGTCGCGCAACACGTACTTCTGGATCTTGCCGGTGGATGTCTTCGGCAACAGGGTGAAGATCACGGTGCGCGGCACTTTGAAACCGGCCAGGTGTTCGCGACAGAACGTGATGATGTCTGCCTCGCACACGTGCTGGTGATCGGTCTTGAGTGTGATGAAGGCGCAGGGCGTTTCGCCCCATTTTTCATCGGGACGGGCAACCACCGCGGCTTCCAGCACTCCAGGATGGCGGTAAAGCACACCTTCGAGTTCGATGGTGGAAATGTTCTCACCGCCGGAAATGATGATGTCCTTGAGGCGATCCTTGATCTCGACGTAGCCGTCGGGATGACACACCGCCAGGTCGCCGGTGTGGAACCAGCCCCCTTCGAACGCTTCGGCAGTGGCGGACGGGTTCTTCAGGTAGCCCTTCATCACGGTATTGCCGCGCATGAAGACCTCGCCGATGGTCAGGCCATCGCGCGGGGTCGGCTCCAGGGTCGCCGAATCAGCGACCATCACGCCTTCCAGGGTCGGGTAGCGCACGCCTTGTCGAGACTTGATTTGCGCCCGCTCATCCAGAGGCATTTCGTCCCATTCGGCATGCCAGGCGCAAATGGTCACCGGGCCGTAGGTTTCGGTCAGGCCATACACGTGAGTGACCTTGATGCCCATCGCTTCAACGGCGCCGATCACTTTGGCGGGCGGCGCGGCGCCGGCAACCATGGCGTTGACTGGATGATCGATGGCCGCTTTCGCCGATTCCGGCATGTTCACCAGGGCATTGAGCACGATCGGTGCACCGCACAGGTGAGTGATCTGATGCTCGCGAATCAGCGTCAGGATTTTCTGCGGGTCGACCCGGCGCAGGAACACATGCACACCGGCCATCGCGGTGATGGTCCAGGGGTAGCACCAGCCGTTGCAATGGAACATCGGCAACGTCCAGAGGTACACCGGGTGGTTGCCCATGGCCCAGGTCATCTGGTTGCCCAATGAGTTCAGGTAGGCACCGCGATGGTGGTAAACCACGCCCTTGGGATTGCCGGTGGTGCCGGAGGTGTAGTTCAGGGAGATGGCTTGCCATTCGTCGGTTGGCCATTTCCAGTCGAAATCCGGATCGCCTTCGGCCAACAGCGCTTCGTAGTCCAGATCGCTGACGGCCTGGCCTTCGCCGTATTCCGGGTCGTTGACGTCGATCACCAGCGGCGGGTGATCGAGCATGCCGATCGCTGCGCGGATCACGTTGTGGAACTCACGGTCGGTAATCAACACCTTGGCTTCGCCATGCTGGAGCATGAAGGCGATGGCCTCGGCATCCAGACGAACGTTGAGCGGGTTGAGCACGGCACCGATCATCGGCACGCCGAAATGCACCTCAAGCATCTCGGGAATGTTGGGCAGCATCACCGCCACCGTGTCGTCCTTGCCGATGCCGCGACCGGCCAGAGCAGAGGCCAGTCGCCGGCAGCGGGCGTAGGTCTGCGCCCAGGTGCGGCGGATCGAACCGTGGATGACGGCGGGGTAGTGGGGATAAACGTTGGCAGTGCGCTCGATGAAGCTGAGCGGAGACAGGGCAATATGATTGACAGCCGAAGGGTCTAACCCTTGCTCGTAGATCGACATACTCTGGTACTCGGTGGCTTATTGTTAGCTCTATGGGTGACCTCGCGAGGCAGTCGCTAAGGGCACCTTTATGTCCGGAATACTTTATATAACATCCAGCTATGCGTATGGAAGTACAACCTAGGGCGTATAGTAGTTCTACTATACTTCATTCGTCCCGGTCCAAATCAATGCCGCCGCACCTCCAAAGCCGGTATATGCTTGGTTTTCCTGACGAAGTGGACCCGCGATGACCCTGACCCCCGTTCGATTGCACAGCTGGTTGCGCCTGCAGCGCGAAGGCGTGGCGTTGTCCGCCCGCGCCGATGCGTTGTGTCGTGCCCTTCAGGATTGCCCGGAAGTGCAGCGTGCGGTTTATCTCAGTTGGCAGCCCGGTGCGCGGATCTACGGTCACGAGGGCTCGGCCCAGCACTTTCCCCCGGGCCAGGGCGACCCGGCGCTGGCCAGCGATCAGTTGCTGTTTGAGCATCTGGTCGAAGCCGGGCGCCTGGATCTGGCTCAAGTCCGTCAACTCGACTGCTGGTTGTCGGGTCGATTGCGTCGAGCGGCCATCAGCCATGGCCAGGTGTTCGACCTGGCCTTGCAGCCGGGGCAGGCCGGGTTGTTGCTGGTGGAAGTGCGCGAGGGTGTGAGTCTCGACTGGCTGGGCTGGGTGCAGGATTTGTTGACGACATTGCTGACCAGCGTCAATGGCATGCTGCGCGGCTCGCCGTTGCTGGGCCATGATCCGCAACCGAGCCTGTTGCTCGATGCACAGGGCCGACCGCTGGAGTTCAATGCGGCGCTATTGTCCTTGCTTGCCGAAAAGCCGTTGACCGATGTGTTGGGCTTTTTACCGGTCAATCATCGGGTGTTGGTGCGCGCCTGCCTCGATCAGCAACGTGCCATCGAAGGCGTCGAGGCACAGTTCGAAGAGCAAATACTGATCTGGACTTTCATCCCCGATCCCCAGGACAACCGCGTGCTCGCCCGTTGCCGGTACGCCACGACCCAGGTGCTGGCAGAGCGGGAAGCGGCCACCGCTCGCCGGCTGTACCGGCTGATCATCGAAAACACCACTGACCTGATTTCCCGGCACACGCCGGACGGGCGCTTTCTCGATGCCTCGCCCGCGTCCTGGACCTTGCTCGGCTACTGGCCCGAGGAGTTGCGCGGGCAAATGGCCCAGGGTCTGTTCCATGGGCAGGACCTGGCCAACCTGGTTCAGCGCGCGCGCGATGCGCTGGAGCAGGATGGGTATCACACGATGACCTATCGCATCCGCCATCGCGACGGGCATTACCTGTGGTTCGAAACCGCCTGCCGCGCGATACGCGAGACCTACACCGGAGCGGTGGTCGAAGTGGTCAGCGTCTCCAGGGACATCACGGCGCGGGTGCAGGCCGAGGAAAACAAGCGACGACTGGCCGAGGTGGTGGAGGCCAACACCGATCCGGTGCTGTTCATCGACCCCAAGGGCCAAGTCACTTACCTCAACCCGGCGGCGCGGCGCATCCTCGGCATCGATGAGCAGCAAGCGATGCCAGCCCTGGCCGAGTTGTTTGCCAGTAGCGACCTGGGGCGCCTGCAACGTGACGGCTGGAGCAGCGCCGAACGCGATGGCGTCTGGAGCACCGATGCGCGCTTGCAGCCGCCTGGCGGCGGCACATCGGTGCCCGTGTCGTTGGTGTTGCTGGCGCACCGTTCCGCCGGCGGCGAGCGCTATTACTCGCTGGTGGCCCGGGACATGACCGAACGTGAGCTGCGCGAAGTGCAACAACGTCGCCATCAGGATGAGCTGGCGCACACCGCGCGGTTGGTGACGCTGGGCGAGCTGGCCTCGGGGATTGCCCACGAAATCAACCAGCCACTGGCTGCCGTGGTGAATTACGCCAATGCGAGCCAACGCTATTTGCAGACCCTGGGCAGCAATCCCCAGGCGGCCGCCAGGGTGGCGCAAGGCCTGGAGCGTATTACCCATCACGCCACCCATGCGTCTGAAGTGATCCGGCGCCTGCGTGCGTTTCTGCGCAAGGGGCAGCGTCGCATGCAGGCGCTGAACCTGACCGAAGTCGCCCGTGAATCGGTGCGCTTGTGTGCCTGGGAGGCGAGCAATTGCCAAGTGACAATCGAGGATCGACTGCCGGATAATCTGCCGCCCGTTTTTGCCGACCGCGTGTTGCTCGAGCAGGTGTTGCTCAATCTGCTGCGCAATGCCATCGATGCCAATCGCGAGCAACATCCTGGCCAGCCTTCGCTGATCGTGATGGCGGTGGAGCAGGGCAGCGGTGCCACCCTGGAAATCAGTGTGCGCGACCAGGGGCCGGGGGTCGGCGAGCCCGAACTGGAGCAGATTTTTACCCCGTTCTACACCAGCAAGGCCGAAGGCCTGGGGCTCGGCTTGTCCATGAGCCGCAGCATCATCGAGGGTTTCGGTGGCGAACTGCAGGCCCGGCGCCAGCCTGTCGGGTTGCTGATGTGTTGCCGCCTGCCGCTTGCCGGTCCAACAAAACAACAACAGGAATGACGTAATGGCAGGTGCGACGGAGCACGTGGTGTATGTGGTCGACGATGACCAGGGCATGCTCGAATCAACGGTGTGGTTATTGGAGTCGGTCGGTCTCAAGGCCTTGCCGTTTACCAGTGGTGTCGAGTTCCTCGATGCCTGTGATGCCAGTCTCGATGCCTGCGTGATTCTCGACGTGCGCATGCCCGGCATGGGGGGGTTGAACGTGCAGGAAGAAATGCGCGTGCGTGAGCTGAACCTGCCGATCATTTTCGTCAGCGGCCACGCCGATGTGCCAATCGTCGTCCGCGCCTTCAAGGCCGGCGCCCATGACTTCATCGAAAAACCCTACAACGAGCAGTTGCTGCTCGACAGCGTGCAGCAGGCACTGAGCAGTTGCGCCACGCAGCGGTCCGGCAATCAGGCCTTGCAGGCACGCTTGCTGACCCTGACCCCACGGGAACGCGACGTCATGTTGCCTCTGGTGCAGGGTTACACCACCCGCGAAATCGCCGAGCAACTGGGCGTGAGTGCAAAGACCGTCGACCTGTATCGCTCGCGCGTGATGAAACGCATGCAGGCCAACACGTTGCCGGACCTGGTGGGCATGGCCATTGCGGCAAACATGGTCGATCCGCTGAAGCTGCGTTGATCCTTCACACCGGGCAATGTGCGTCTATGCTGGGCTAACAGATTCGCCCACTTCACGGCGAACCGTGAGGAGACAGCAATGGTGCCCACATCGCTCACAGTGAAAACCTTGTCCAGCGGCCTGCTTGATGTCTTGATCCGCGCCGGACTGATTGTCGTCTTGGTGCTGTTTTGCTTCGAGATTTTCCGACCATTTCGTGACTTGATGCTGTGGTCGTTGATCCTGGCGATCACGCTTTACCCGTTGCAAGCGCGGCTCAGGGGGCCGCTTGGGCACAAGGATGGATTGATTGCGACCCTGATCGTGCTCGTTGCCATCGCGATCCTGATGGTGCCGGTTTATCTGTTGGGCTCCTCGGTTGTCGATTCGATCCAGAACACCATCACCATGGTCAAGACCGAAGGCTTTCAAATTCCCCCGCCGACCGAATCCGTCGCCACCTGGCCTCTGGTGGGCAAGCCCCTATCGGGCCTGTGGATGCAGGCAGCCAACGACTTGCCAAGCCTGACCGTGAAGTACATTCCGCAAATCAAAGGCATCAGCCTGGGTCTGCTGAGTAAACTGGCCGGAGTCGGCATGGGCTTTCTCATTTTCATCTTTGCCCTGATCATCGCCGGCATCTTCATGGCCTACGGCGAAGCGGGCAGCCGCAGTGCGATCCAGATCGCCTCGCGTATCAGCGGCCCGGACCGAGGCCCGAGTATCGCGGCGCTGTGCACCGCAACGATCCGTGCCGTGGCGCTCGGGGTGGTCGGCATCGCCTTCATCCAGATGTTGCTGGTGGGCCTGGGGTTTGTCTTCAAGGGCGTGCCGGCCGCCGGGTTGCTGGCATTGGGTGTGTTGTTGCTGGGGATCATGCAGCTCCCGGCGACGCTGATCACCATCCCGGTCATCGTTTATGTGTTCGCCACTGAAGGCCCCAACACCATCACCATCGTGTTCGCCATTTACGTATTCGTGGCGGGCCTGGTGGACAACGTACTCAAGCCCTTGATGTTGGGGCGCGGTGTTGACGTGCCGATGCCGGTGATACTGATCGGTGCCCTGGGCGGCATGGTCACCAGCGGCATCCTCGGCTTGTTCATCGGCCCTGTGGTGCTTGCGGTCGGCTATCAGTTGTTCTGGCAGTGGGTGGAGGCTCGGCCCCAGGACGAAAATCAGCCAATACCCTGAAACCTGTGCGGGAAGGAACTCAGCATGCGCAACAGGGTAGTCACAGCCGTCATCGCCGTTTTCTGTTTGTTGAGCTCGCTGCATCTGTGGGCCGAGGAAGCCCCCAAGGCCCCGGATGCGTCCGCCGAGCTCAAAGTGGCCAACCGCAGTGTCATGGTGTTCCGTGCCACGGTACTCGGAGAACCGCCGCAATCGCGGGTCAAGCGCGCTGGCGCGGTGATCCGCGAGGCGCTGGATGAAGCCGACGATCTGAACGTCAGCATCGATCCGATCCAGAACAGTTACCTGGTGCTGTTGGGCACCCGGCGCGCGTTCATTGTCACGCCCAAAGACGTCGACAGCCTGGGCACCGCGTCAGTCCTGGAGACCGCCGAGCAAGCGGCGCAGAACCTGCGTCAGGTAGTCGCTGAAACCCAGGAAGCGCGCAGCCTGCGGCTGATTCTCAGGGCGTTGATCGCCGTCACGCTGGCCACCACCCTTTATTTCGCGCTGCTGTGGGGCATGGTCTACCTGCGGCTCAAATTACTGAAGAAACTCCCGGAGTTGATGCATCGGCACACCAAGGCGTTGAGCGTGGGGCGTGTGCAGCTCATCGATGCCAATTTCCTCTACCCGCTGGTCAGCCGTGTGCTGTGGTTTCTGCGCTGGCTGGTGGTGTTGCTGTTGACCTACGAGTGGCTGGGATTTGTCCTGTCGCGTTTTCCCTACACCCGGCCGTGGGGCGAAAGCCTCAATAACTACCTGGTGGAGGTCGCGACCTACCTGTTCCAAAGCATGATCAGCGCGATTCCCGGACTGGGCGTGGCCCTGATGATTTTCTTCATTGCCCGGGGCGTCAGCGCTTTCAGCAAGCGAGTGTTGCGGCGCATGGCCGGCCCCGGCATCTTGAATTGGCTGAATGAGGAAACCCTGCAGCCGACCACCCGGCTGATGTCCCTGGCGATCTGGTTGTTTGCGTTGGCCATGGCCTATCCGTACTTGCCGGGAGCGGGCACCGATGCGTTCAAGGGGTTGTCGGTGCTGATCGGCCTGATGATTTCCCTGGGCGCCACCAGTGTGGTTGGCCAGGCGGCGTCGGGGCTGATTCTGACCTATACACGCACCCTGCGACCGGGGGAGTTTGTGCGCATCGGCGAATACGAAGGCACGGTGACCGAACTGGGCATGTTCACCACGCGCATCCGTACCGGCCTGGGTGAGGTGCTGACCTTGCCGAACTCGATGATCACCAACTCGGTGACCAAGAACTATTCGCGGATCGTGCAGGGCGCCGGTTATGTGGTCGATACGGTGGTGACCATCGGCTACGACACGCCGTGGCGGCAGGTCGAAGCCATGCTGCTGGAGGCCGCCAGACGCACCGCCGGGATTCTCGCAGTGCCGACGCCCCAAGTGTTTCAGACCGCTTTATCGGACTTCTACCCGGAATATCGCCTCGTGGCCCAGGCCATCCCCAGCCAGCCGCGCCCGCGTGCCGAGTTGCTCAGCATGCTGCACGCCAATATCCAGGATGTGTTCAACGAGTACGGCGTGCAAATCATGTCGCCGCACTACCTTGGCGACCCGAGGCAAGAGAAGTGGGTGCCGAGGGAGAAATGGTATTCGGCCCCTGCCCAGGAGCCGAAGGAGACAAAGTGACTGACCGCCAGAAGCAGAAGACGAGCAAGCCCGCACCGCCGCAATGGCCGCTGTGATTCTCCCGGTGAGCCCCACGCCTGTCATGAAATGAAAAGCCGTTGTCGTCTGATGAGAAGCGATGACTGAGCCGCAGACCTACAGTCCAATCAGCGCAATTCGACGCACTCGCCAAAACGCAGATTGGAGAATAAGAAAAAATGGCCAAAGCCGTTCGCTTTTACGAAACCGGTGGTCCCGAGGTGCTTCGTTACGAAGAGGTCGAAGTGGGGGACCCGGGCCCGGGCCAGGTTCGTCTTCGTCACGTGGCGGTCGGCCTGAACTATGCCGACACCTACTTTCGCAACGGCACTTACCCGATCCCGCTGCCGAACGGTATGGGGGTCGAAGCGTCCGGCGTGGTCCAGGCCGTGGGCGAAGGGGTGACCAATGTACAAGTGGGTGATCGCGTCACCTACACCGGGTTTCTCAATACGCTGGGGGCCTACAGCACCGAGCGTCTGATCCCGGCGGCACCGCTGATCAAACTTCCGGAAACCATCAGTTTCGAGACCGCCGCGGCCATGACCATGCGCGGCCTGACGTCGTCGTACCTGATGCGCCGCATCTACGATTTCAAGGTCGGCGACAGCATTTTGCTGCACGCTGCCGCCGGTGGGGTCGGCCTGATCGTTTCACAGTGGGCCAAGCTGCTGGGCCTGACCGTGATCGGTACCGTATCCACCGAGGTCAAGGGCGAAATCGCCCGGGCCCATGGCTGCGACCATGTCATCAATTACAGCCATGAAGATGTCGCCCAGCGCGTTCGCGAACTGACGGACGGTGTCGGCGTCAACGTGGTGTTCGACAGCGTCGGCAAGAACACTTTCATGGGCTCGCTGGATTCGCTCAAGCGCCGCGGCCTGATGGTCTGCGTCGGTACGGCTTCCGGCCCGATCCCGGCGTTCGACCCGGTGATGCTGGCGTTGAAAGGCTCGCTGTTCCTGACTCGCCCGGCGCTGGCCGATTACATCGCCGACCCTGCGGAAAAAGCGGCCCTGGCCGGTGAATTGTTCGACCACGTCGGCAATGGCCGGATCAAGATCGAGATCAACCAGCACTACGCCTTGCAGGATGCCGTACAGGCCCACCGGGACCTGGAATCGCGCAAGACCACTGGCTCGTCGATTTTCGTCATTTAAGGGAGTCCGCTGCCATGAAAGTCGAACAATTGACCTGCAACATCGGTGCGGAACTGATCGGCGTCAATCTTGCCGACGCGATCCATGACGAGGGTCTTTTTGCCGAGATTCGCGCCCAGTTGCTCACCCATCGTGTTGTGTTCCTGCGCGACCAGAACATCAGTCGCGCCGAGCACGTGGCGTTCGCCCGGCGCTTCGGCGAGCTGGAAGATCATCCGGTGGCCGGCAGTGATCCGGATCACCCCGGCCTGGTGCAGATCTACAAAAAACCGGACCAACCGATGGACCGCTACGAAAACGCCTGGCACACCGATGCCACCTGGCGCGAAGCTCCGCCCATGGGTTGCGTGCTGCGCTGCGTGGAGTGCCCGCCGGTCGGTGGTGACACCATGTGGGCGAACATGGTCGAGGCTTACGACAACCTGCCCGATGACGTGAAGGTGAAGATTGCCGACCTGCGTGCCCGCCACAGCATCGAAGCGAGCTTCGGCGCGACCATGCCGATCGAAAAACGCCTGGCGCTGAAGGCCCTGTATCCGGACGCCGAGCACCCGGTGGTGCGCACCCACCCGGAAACCGGCGAGAAGGTGCTGTTCGTCAACGCCTTCACCACCCATTTCAGCAACTACCACACCCCCGAGCGGGTGCGCTTCGGCCAGGACGCCAATCCTGGCGCGAGCGAGCTGCTGCGCTACCTGATCAGCCAGGCGTACATCCCCGAGTATCAAGTGCGCTGGCGCTGGAAGCCCAACAGCGTTGCCATCTGGGACAACCGCAGTACCCAGCATTACGCCGTCATGGATTACCCGCCGTGCCATCGCAAGATGGAACGCGCCGGGATCATCGGCGACAAGACTTATTGATCGACCCCTTCTGCATACGCACTCGTAAACACGTCTGCCCGGCACGATCCCGGGTGGACGGGACAATCATAAAAACAGGAGTAAACCATGCAATTCTTCGACGATTCCCTGCACCCCGAAAACATGGAAAAGGTCGTCATTACCGTGGCCCCCTACGGCCCGGAATGGATGCCGGAAGACTTTCCTGAAGACATTCCGCTGACCATGGACGAGCAGGTGCAAAAAGCGGTCGAGTGCTACGAAGCCGGTGCCACGGTCCTGCACCTGCACGTGCGCGAACTCGATGGCAAGGGGTCCAAGCGCCTGTCCAAGTTCAACGAGCTGATCGCCGGTGTGCGCGAAGCCGTGCCGGACATGATCATCCAGGTCGGCGGCTCGATTTCCTTCGCCCCTGAAAGCGATGGCGAAGCGGCCAAGTGGCTGTCCGACGACACTCGCCACATGCTGGCCGAGCTGACGCCAAAACCGGATCAGGTCACGGTGGCGATCAACACCACCCAGATGAACATCATGGAGCTGCTGTATCCGGAATACCTGGAAGGCACCTCCCTGGCCAATCCGTTGTTCCAGGCCGCCTACAGCGAAATGACCGTGCCGGCCGGTCCGGCCTGGGTGGCCGAACACCTCAAGCGCCTGACGGACAACGGCATCCAGCCACACTTCCAGCTGACCGGGATTCATGCCTATGAAACCCTCGAGCGTCTGGTACGCAAGGGCCTCTACAAGGGCCCGCTGAACCTGACCTGGATCGGCATCGGTGGCGGTTTCGACGGTCCGAACCCGTTCAACTTCTTCAACTTCATCCACCGTGTTCCGGACGGCTGCACCCTGACCTCCGAATCGCTGCTCAAGAACGTGCTGCCGTTCAACACCATGGCGATGTCCATGGGCCTGCACCCGCGTGTGGGCAACGAAGACACTATCATTGATCACAAGGGCGAACGTTTCGGCTCGGTCGCGCAGATCAAGCAGACCGTGCGCATCGCCCATGAACTGGGTCGCGAGATCGCCACCGGCAAAGAAGCCCGCGAGATCTATCGCATCGGTGTGCAATACCAGAGCATCGAAGAAACCCTGTTGGCCAACGGCATGGCCCCCAACCGCAAGGCCGGGCAAAAAGGTGTGCCGCAGCGCGGCTGACCGGCAGTGGCGGCGAGAGGTCGTTGGCCTCTCGCTCACTGCATGCAACACGCTTGATAACAACAATAAAACGAAGCTTTGAGGAGGCTGCATGGCCTTTCATCCAATCGCCGCGGACGATGACGACTGCAGTGGCGTCGGCGTTGCGCGCAAATATGCCTGGATCGTCTTTGCACTGACGTTCGGCCTGTTGATTTCCGACTATATGTCGCGTCAGGTGCTGAACGCGGTGTTCCCGATGCTCAAGGGCGAGTGGTCCTTGAGCGATGGTCAACTCGGCTTGCTCAGTGGCGTTGTCGCCCTGATGGTCGGCTTGCTGACGTTTCCCCTGTCGTTGCTGGCGGACCGCTTCGGCCGGGTCAAGAGCCTCGCCCTGATGGCGCTGATGTGGAGTGTGGCCACCCTGGGTTGTGCGCTGGCCCAGGATTACCAGCAGATGTTCATTGCCCGGTTCATGGTCGGGGTCGGTGAAGCGGCTTACGGCAGTGTCGGTATCGCGGTGGTGATTTCCGTGTTTCCCAAACACATGCGGGCCACCCTGGCCAGCGCCTTCATGGCGGGTGGCATGTTCGGTTCCGTGTTGGGCATGGCCTTGGGCGGTGCCATCGCCGCCAAGCTGGGCTGGCGCTGGTCGTTTGCCGGCATGGCGCTGTTTGGCCTGCTGCTGGCGGTGCTGTATCCGGTCATCGTCAAGGAAGCCCGCATCGCACCGAAGCGCATGGCCAACATGGCTGCCGCCAAGGCCAGGCAACCCTTGCGCACGCTGTTTTCCAGCCGCTCGGTGATCGCAACCTATGTCGGCAGCGGCTTGCAGCTGTTCGTCGGCGGCACCGTGATCGTGTGGATGCCCAGTTACCTCAATCGCTACTACGAAATGGGCACGGACAAGGCCGGAGGCATGGCGGCCATCATCGTGCTGTGCAGCGGTGCCGGGATGATTCTGTGCGGCATGCTCAGTGATCGCCTGTGCCGGCAATCACCGGAACGCAAGGTGGCCCTGGCCATTGCCTATTGCCTGGGCAGTTGCCTGCTGTTGTCGGCGGCGTTCGCCCTGCCGGCGGGGCCTGCGCAACTGGCGTTGATCTGCCTCGGTATGTTGATCGCCGCCGGCACCACCGGTCCTGCCGGGGCGATGGTGGCCAACCTGACCCCGTATTCATTGCATGGCACAGCGTTCGCCACCCTGACCCTGGCCAACAACATGCTCGGCCTGGCACCGGGGCCGTTCATCACCGGCAGGGTGTCCGACCTGATCGGCCTGCACGCGGCCTTCCAGTGGGTGCCTCTGGTCAGCCTCGGGGCAGCAGCGGTGTTCTTTTATGCCAAGTGTCATTACCACAGAGATATTGCCCGCCTTCTGGGTCAGCACGTGCCTGATCCTGTCAATGCAGCCGGGTTAGAGGTGAAGTTGTGAGTCGTCGCTTATCCATTGATGTGTTTTTCGATTTCATCTGCCCCTGGTGCCTGATCGGCAAACGCCAATTGGAGCATGCGCAAGTGCAGTTTCGCAGTCGCTATCCGGACGTGCAGATCACCACGGTGTGGCATGGGGTGCAGTTGCTGCCTCAGTTGCCCGTGGAAGGTGAGCCCTTCGCCGATTTCTATCGCAAGCGTCTGGGCAATGCCGAGGCCATGACCCTGCGTCAGGCCCAGGTACAGCAGGCTGCCTCGGCGGTTGGGCTGGCCATCGACCTCAGCCGCATTGCGACGATGCCCAACACCGCTGATGCCCATCGCTTGTTCGAGCGTGCGAGCGTGCTGGGCAATGCCACCCAGCGTGAAATGTTGCTCGAACGAATGTTCGCCGCTTATTTCCGCAAAGGCGAAAACCTGGGTTGCCGAGAGACCTTGCTCGCCATAGCCCGCTCTTGCGGCGTCGATGCGGACAGTGTGCTCGATTGCCTGAAGGGCGATGCCACACCCTTTGCCGGATCCCCCGGTGCGACCAGTGGCGTGCCGAGCTTTCAGTTTGACCGCCGCATGACCGTGATCGGGGCGCAACCCGCGCAGGCGCTGCTCGGGGCCATGAGCGAAGCGCTCAAGGACAGTGAGCGCGAGCGGCAACCGGCATGACCAGGCGCATCCCCGTACCTGCCGGCAAACACCCGCAGGCCGGTGGTCGCGCGCTGTTCGAGTTCGAGGACAAAAGCCTGGCGCTGTTCAACGTCGACGGGCAGTTGTTCGCCATCGACGACAGCTGCCCGCACCAGGGCGCGTCGCTCTGTGGCGGGCGCCTGGAGGGCCGGGTGATCCAGTGCCTCGCCCACGGCCTGCGCTTCGACCTGCTCAGCGGCTACCTGCTCAATTCCACCCAGGTCAAGGTCACCCACTACCCGGTCGAGATCATCGACGACCAGGCGTTCATCATCATTTCCGAGGAGTCCGCGCCATGAGCGCCATTGCTCTTACCCGTATCCATAGCCGCACCCGCGAATTGGCACCGGGGTTCATTGTCAGTCTGATCGTGGCCGCCGCCGCGTCGTTTTTGTCCGAGCATTACGGTGCCCCGGTGATGCTGTTCGCGTTGCTGCTGGGCATGGCGCTCAACTTTCTGGCGGGTGACGGCGCCTGTAAGGCTGGCATCGAGTTCACCGCTCGCAGCGTGTTGCGCATTGGCGTCGCGCTGTTGGGCATGCGCATCACCCTGGAACAGATGGCCGCGCTGGGCTGGAAACCGGTGGCCCTGGTGGTGATTCTGGTGGTCGTGACCATTGGCGTCTCGGTGATCGCGGCCAAGGCGCTGGGTTTTCAGCGGCTGTTCGGCATGCTCACCGGCGGGGCTACCGCGATTTGCGGGGCATCGGCGGCATTGGCACTGGCAGCGGGATTGCCCAACCATCCGCAGAAAGAGCGGGCTACCTTGTTCACGGTCATCGGGGTTTCGGCGCTGTCGACCCTGGCGATGATCGTCTATCCGATGATCGCCAATTGGCTGGCCTTGTCGCCGCAAGTGGCCGGTGTGTTTCTCGGTGCCACCATCCATGACGTCGCCCAGGTCGTCGGGGCCGGTTACAGCATGTCGACCGAGACCGGCGACACCGCCACCGTGGTCAAGCTGATGCGCGTCGCCATGCTGCTGCCGGTGATCGTCAGCGCCGCGATGATTACCCGCATGCAAGGCGCCGATCCCACCGGCAAACGGCCGCCGCTACTGCCGTGGTTCGCGGTCGGTTTTCTGATACTGGCCTGCATCAACAGCACCGGCTGGGTGGTCCCGGCGGTGCAGGGCGCGGTCAATGAACTGTCGCGCTGGTGCCTGGTGGTGTCCATCAGCGCCCTGGGCATGAAAACCCAGCTCAAGGAACTGGCGGCCGTCGGTATCAAGCCGATCCTGCTGATGGTGGGGGAGACCGTGTTCCTGGTGGTTCTTGTGCTGCTGTTGCTGCACTGGGGGATGTAAACCCGGCTGCTCGCGAGCGCATTCAACAAGCGGCGCCACATTGTGTTCACTCCGACGCAGTGCGGCACTCGACCGGCGTCATAAGCGCCGGTTCCTTTACGGCGACTGTACCAGCAGTCGTCGTTTTTTTATTTGGAGGCTGCCTACAGGCAGATTGGCGCGTGTTCAGGGTTTCTCTGGATCGGAAAGGACGCTGCTGTCTGCCGGCGCCTTGGCACTGCCAGGCTTATGAGTGGTGCGCCAAACGGCTGGCGGCATGTCGAACTGGCTGATGAACCAGCGCGTGAACGAGCTCGCCATGGAGTAGCCGAGCATGTCGGCGATTCGGCTCAGCGAGTAATTGGGGTTGTCCAGATAGCGCAGCACCAGGTCGCGACGCACATCGTTGATCAGGTCGTTGAACGCGCAGCCATCATCTTTGAGGCGACGTTGCAGGGTCCGTACGTTCATGCCCTGGGTCTGGGCAATCTGCTCGATCGTGGCGCGCCCCATCGGCAGCAGCAGGTAAATGGCCTTGCGCACCTCAAACAGCATCGACGGCCCTTCGTGGCTCTGTAGCGAATCCAGGTAGCTTTGGGCGTAACGGGCCATGGCCGGGTCGGCATGGGGATTGGTCATGTCGAGGCTGGCGTCTGGGCAGACAATGCCATTGAACTCACTGCCGAACTCCAGGTTGCAACCAAACAGGCGGCGATGCAGGTGCAGGTTTTCCGGGGCCTGGTGGGTGAAGTTGACGCTGTACGGATGCCAATGCGTTCCCAGCAGGGCCGCGCACAGACGGAACATCACGCCGATGGCCAGTTCATTGGCTTGCCGGCAGGACATCGGTGACTCGGTGACCACCTCTTCACGGATGATCACCATCTTGCCCGCTTCCTCGACGAAGATCGCCAGCGAGTCGTTCATGAGATGGCGGTAATGCACCAGCACCTGCAACGCATCACGCAGCGTCCGCTGATGCGTGAGCAGCAGGCTGACCACGCCAAAGTCCGAGAGTTGACGCGACTCGGCCATGCTCAGGCCGAAGGTCTGACAACCGCTGGCGGCCGCCGAAAGCTCCAGCAGACGCACTGCGGAATCGATCGGAATGCGTTGTTCGGGGGCCAGCAGGCGGGCCTTGCTCAGGCCGACCTGCGCCAGCACATCATGCGGATTGAACCCCAGGTAATGGGCTACATCCAGGTAGTTGGTCAAGACAGCGGCGCGAACGAGCTTGGTCATGAAGAGGTCATCCCTGGAGCGTCTCGATGGAGTTGAGCGGGGCGGACTATATCCAGCACATCATGAAATGAAAAGTTTTTGAAGCCCTGTTTTGCGCCTCCACGCGACCACCAATCAGGCGCTCTTGTCCTGTCATCAAAAGAAAAGTCGGTGTCGTCAAATGAAAAGCGTAGCGGGTGGGCGCTCTTTAATGTCGGTACTACAAAAAGATTCTGGCGAAACAGCCAGGCGAGCTACCGAGAAGGTGAGGTGTTCAAGTGAACAAACTGCAAACCGCCGCTACCGTTCTGATTGTACCGGGTCTGCGCGACCACGTTGCCGAGCATTGGCAAACGCTGCTTGAGGCCCGGTTGAACAACGTACGCAGCGTCCCGCCGCTTGAAACCGACAAGCTCGACTGCGCTGCCCGGGTCCGGGCGATCCAGCATGAACTGGAACAAATCGACGGCCCGGTGATTCTCGTCGCCCATAGCGCCGGCGTGCTGATGGTCGCCCACTGGGCCGCCCGCCACAGCGGCTCGATCAAGGGCGCTCTGCTGGCCGCGCCGCCGGACCTCAATGCCACCTGGCCGGCAAACTACCCGTCCCCTGAAACCCTCAAAGCCAACGGCTGGGCCCCTCTGCCTGCCGGTGCGCTGCCGTTTCGCAGCCTTGTTGCGGGCAGCACCAACGATCACCTGGCCAGTCTCGAGGCCGTCACCCGCATGGCCCGCGACTGGGGCAGCGAACTGGTCAACCTCGGCGAGGTCGGCCATCTCAATCCTGCTTCGGGCTTCGGCCACTGGCCGCAAGCCGAAGCCCTGATTCTGGAACTGGATCGCTAGTCAGGCACCTGGCCGGACGCGATCCGTCCGGCAATTGCTCTAACGCGTGAAAAAAACGCAGGCCTCTCAGCAGGGCCTGTGCAAGGAAAGCTGCGCTTAAAAAACAAGTACAACATGGCGGAGACAACGTAATGCATAACAATAAGAGTCACAGCCACACACTTCCTTCGCGACACAGTCTGTTGGCCCTGGCCATTCTGGCGGCGTCCATGCCGGTCGCTCACGCCGTCGAAGTGGATACCGGCAACCCTGACTGGTCGGTACGTTTCGATAACACCGTGAAGTACAACTACGGCGTGCGCACCGAAGGCGCCGACAAGCGCATGTTGGCGACCCCCAACAATAACGACGGTGATTACAACTTTCGCAAGGCCGGGACCAACATCACCAACCGCGTCGATCTGTTGACCGAAATGGATGTGGTCTACCAGCAAAGCATGGGCTTTCGGGTCAGTGCCGCGAGCTGGTACGACAAGGCGTATGAAAACACCGGTTCCAATTCCAACCCGTTCGTCAACGGCAATGGCGGCACTTCCGGCCTGGTCGCCAATGACCCGCGCCTGGCGGCGGTTACCAACGACAACGTCGGCTTCGGCAGCCCGCACCTGAGCAACTATGCCCAGCGTTATTACAACGGACCTTCCGGGGAAATCCTCGATGCCTTCGTGTTCTACAGCACCGAGGTGGGCGATGAGTCGATGTTCAGCGTCAAGGCCGGGCAACACAACGTGTTCTGGGGTGAAACCATCCTCAACCCGGTGCATTCGATCAGCTACGGCCAGTCCGGCCTGGACCTGGCCAAGCTGGCCGCGTCGCCTGGGACCGAAGCCAAGGAACTGTTCGTTCCGCGCAATCAGCTCTCGATGACCTTCACCCTTAATCCCGAATTGACGGTGGGCGCCCAGTATTTCCTCGATTGGGATGCGGCGCGCCTGCCCGAGGCCGGGACCTACTATGGCGGTTCCGACCTGGTGGGCTTCGGCGCGCAGTCGTTCCTGCTGGGCAATACCAACTCCGTGACGCCGGGCAGCCCGCTCGGTTGTGGCATCGCGCCCTGCAACGGCCTGACCAACGTGCGCCGCGGCGATGACCTGACACCGCGCAATTCAGGCGATTGGGGCGTCATGGCCAAATGGTCGCCCGCCTGGCTGGACGGTACGCTGGGCTTCTACTACCGCCAGACGTCGGACATCTTGCCGCAAGCCTGGCTCGACGCCCGAGGCGTGAGCTCGGTCAACCCGAACGGTACGCGGCCAGCGGGCCAGGTGCCGGCGGTGGTCAATACCCTGAACTCCCTGAGCACCGCCACCTATCAACTGGCCTATTCCGACAAGATCGACATCTTCGGCTTGAGCCTGTCCAAGGACATCGGCGGCATCAGCGTCGGCAGTGACCTGAACATCCGGCACAACATGCCCCTGGCCAGTATTCCGGCGATCGTCAGCACCAGCAGCCCGCTCGGACTGGGTCAGGGTCTTGGCCTGTTGCCGGCGCGTTCGGCGGCCAGCGGCGTGATCTATGACACCCCGCACGATGGCGACAGCATGAGCGCCACCGGTGACACGCTGCACTGGACACTCAACGGTCTGATGAGCCTGCCGAAAACGCCGGTATACGATTCGGCGACCCTGCTCGCCGAGCTGTATTACAGCAACCTGCTCAAGCTCGATAGCAAGAACGAGGTGCTCTACAAAGGCAAGAGCACCTATCGCGGTATCGATGCGCCGACCCGCGACAACTGGGGCATTGCCGTCAACTTCACCCCGACCTGGTATCAGGTGTTTCCGGGCGTCGACATGACTCTGCCGATGTCGGTCAACGTCGGCCTCGCTGGCGTGTCTCCGGTCTCCGGCGGCGGCGCCAAGGACACCGGCAACTACGCGTTCGGCGTCGGTGCCGCGGTTTACAACAAGTACTTCGTCGACCTCAAGTACGTGGACTCCTTCGGCAAGACCGACAAGTGCAATGTCAGCGGCAACAGCACCGGTGCTGCCAATGCCGGAAGCGGCGACGGCTCCACGCCGAACGCCTTCAGCGGTAACGAAAACTATGCGTGCTACGCCGGTGGCTATTCAGCCTTCTCGGGTGGCGGTGCGACCACCGAAGACCGTGGCGCCCTGTACCTGACGCTGAAAACCACCTTTTGATTCACCCAATGCTTAGTCACTAAGCAGGAGTATGACCCCATGAAATTCGTGCAAACCTTGCTGGCCGCTTCCCTGGTCATGGCCATTGGCGCCCAGGCGCAGGCCGCCGTTTCGACGCAGGAGGCTGCCAAACTGGGCAGCAGCCTGACCCTGGTGGGGGCCGAAAAGGCCGCCAGCGCCGATGGTGCCATTCCCGCCTATGCCGGCGGGCTGACCACGGCCCCGGCCAGCTTCAAGGCAGGCGACAGCATGCGCCCGGACCCCTTCGCCAGTGAAAAGCCGGTACTGGTCATCGACGGTAAAAACGTTGATCAGTACAAAGGCATGCTCACTGCCACCACCGTGGAGCTGGCCAAGCGCTTCCCGACCTTCCGTGTCGATGTCTACCCGACCCACCGCACCGTTGCATTGCCCCAGGCGGTGCTGGACAACAGCGTGAAGAACGCCAGCGGCGCCAAGTCCCTTGAAGGCGGCCTGGCCATCGACAACGTCTTGCCGGGCGTGCCGTTCCCGATCCCGCAATCGGGCAGCGAGGCGATGTGGAACTTCCTGCTGCGTTATCAGGGCGTCAACATCAACTCCAAGTACGACTCCTGGAACGTCGACTCGGCCGGTGTACCGAGCCTGGCGACCACCGGGCAGGCGTTCATCACGTACCCGATCTACGAAAACCTGGCGCAGACCATCAGCAGTGCCGACGTGTACTACCAGATGAAGCTGTATTACACCGGACCGGCACGCCGCGCCGGTGAGTCGATCATGCTCAAGGACGCCGCCAACCCGCTGCAGCAGCCGCGCCGCGCATGGCAGTACCTGCCGGGTCAGCGCCGCGTCAAGCTGGCACCGAACCTGGCCTACGACACGCCGAACCCGGGTACCGCCGGTGCCGGTACTTACGACGACGTGTTCGTGTTCAACGGTGCGCTGGATCGCTACGACTGGAAGCTGGTCGGCAAGCAGGAAATGATCGTGCCGTACAACACCTACAAGCTGACCTACGCCCAGGACCCGAAAAGCCTGACCATGCCGAATCACCTTGCCCCCGATTTCGTGCGCTGGGAAAAACACCGCGTGTGGGTGGTCGAGGGCAACCTCAAGGCCGGCGCACGCCATGTCTACCAGAAGCGTCGCTTCTACCTGGATGAAGACAGCTGGGCCGCTCTGGCCTCCGACCAGTACGACGCACGTGGTCAGCTCTACCGTGGCTCCTTTGCCTTCCTCAGCCAGAGCTATGACAAGCAGGTGCCGGACTCCACGCCCTTCATGATCTACGACCTGGTCGGTGGTTCCTACAACATCAACGGTGTGGTCGGGCCTTACGGCGGTATCCGCTACATCGACTCGCTGTCCAAGGCGCAGTGGTCGCCGGAGTCCCTGGCAGGCGCCGGCATTCGCTAAGCGCCGTGTTCGACGCCGGGTGCACATGAGGTGTGCCCGGCGCGGTCTTTCCAAGAGGACGCAGTATGTGTTCGTACAAGAAGTACCTGCAGTTGGCGCTGGGCGCCACACTGGCTGTGCTCCAGGGCTTCACCCAGGCGGCCGGTTACGTCGACGTGCTGGACCTGCCAGCCAGGCCCAGCGCCCTGGCCGCGCACAGCCCGTTGCTCGGCGCGGCCCGTGCGGGTGAACGACTGGTCGCGGTCGGGCAGCGAGGCCACATTCTCTACTCCGATGACAACGGCAACGCCTGGCAGCAGGCCACCGTGCCGGTCAGTGCCGACCTCAACGCCGTGAACTTCCCTTCGCCCACCCAGGGCTGGGCGGTCGGTAACGACGGCGTGATCCTGCACAGCAGCGATGCCGGCGCGACCTGGAGCAAGCAACTGGACGGGCGCCAGATCGGTGCCTTGCTGGTCACGCATTACGGTGCGCTCGCCAGTGCCGAACCGGCCAACGAACAATGGGCGCAGCTGGCCGCGGATGGTCAGCGGCTGGTCGAGGAGGGCGCCGACAAGCCGCTGCTCGACGTCTGGTTCGCCAATGAAAAAGTCGGCTATGTGGTCGGCGTGTTCAACCTGATTTTGCGTACCGAAGATGGCGGCCGGCACTGGACGCCGTTTCAGGACCGCACCGATAACCCGCAGAGTCTGCATCTCAACGCCATCGCCTCCACGGGGGATGGGCTGTTCATCGTTGGCGAACAGGGGCTGCTGCTCAAATGGGATGAACCCAAGCAGCGTTTCGTGGCGCTGGATTCGCCCTACCAGGGCAGCTTTTTCGGTGTGATCGGCAAGCCCGGCGAAGTGCTGGTGTATGGCCTGCGCGGGCACGTGTTCCGCAGCGTCGACGGTGGCGCCAGCTGGACGGCGCTCAGTACCGGCCTGCAAGTCAGCCTCACGGCGGCCACTCTGGATGCCGAAGGGCACTACCGACTGTTAAGCCAGGCAGGACAGCTATTGGTTAGCACCGACGATGGCGCGCACCTCCAGCCGCAGCCCCGAAAAGACATCTCGCCGGCCGCCGGCGCGATCACAGCGCCCAACGGCGGGCTCGTATTGGTCGGCAGCCGTGGCGTGCGCGCACTCGACGTCAAATAAGAACTGGATTCACTAGAGCGAGAACCCTGACATGGGCAACCTCAAGCAAGACACCATGCCGGTGATCCGCCACATGCGTGACTTCGATCGGAACTCCGGCAACCGCCTGGAGCGCTGGGTCTTCAACTACCGTCCGCTGTTCATGCTGGTCATGGCCTTGATCACCCTGGTGCTGGGCTACATGGCGGCCACTCGCCTGGAGCTGCGCCCCAGCTTCGAAAAAATGATTCCGCAGAGCCAGCCCTACATTCAGAACTTCCTCGAGAACCGCAAATCGTTGCGCGGCCTGGGCAGCTCGGTGCGGGTGGTGGTGGAAAACACCCAGGGCGATATCTTCGACCCCGACTATCTGGCCGTGCTCAAGCAGGTCAATGACGATCTGTTCCTCACCGAAGGTGTCGACCGCGCCTGGATGAAGTCCTTGTGGAGCCCGGCGGTACGCTGGAATGAAGTCACCGAGGAAGGCTTCCAGGGCGGCCCGGTGATGCCCGATGCGTACCAGGGTTCGCCCGCAGACATCGAACAGCTGCGCCAGAACATCAACCGCGCCGGCATCGTCGGCAGCCTGGTGGCCAGCGATTTCAAATCGACCATGTTGATCGTGCCGCTGCTGGACAAAGCCTCGGCGACCGGTCACGGCATCAATTACTACCCGTTTGCGCAGCTCCTCGAACAACAGCTGCGTGACAAGATCGAGTTTGCCGGCGACAGCAAGGCACGCAAGGCCGGGGAGGAGGGCAAGGGCAAGTACAAGGTGCGGGTGATCGGTTTTGCCAAGTTGATCGGCGACCTGATCGACGGCCTGATCCAGGTGATGATGTTCTTCGGCCTGGCCGTGGTCACCTCGTTCATCATCATTTACCTCTACACCCGCTGCCTGCGCAGCACGCTGCTGGTGATCTTCTGTTCGCTGACGGCGGTGGTCTGGCAATTGGGCATTGTCGCCTGGCTGGGCTATGCCATCGATCCGTACTCGGTGCTGGTGCCGTTCCTGATCTTCGCCATCGGTGTGTCCCACGCGGCGCAGAAGATGAACGGCATCATGCAGGACATCGCCCGTGGCACCCATAAACTGATCGCGGCGCGCTACACCTTCCGCCGCTTGTTCATTGCCGGGGTCACCGCGTTGCTGGCCGACGCGGTGGGTTTCGCGGTGCTGATGCTGATCGACATTCCGGTGATCCAGGACCTGGCCATCACCGCCAGTATCGGCGTGGCCGTGTTGATCTTCACCTCGCTGCTACTGATGCCGGTGGCGCTGTCCTACATCGGTGTCGGGCGCAAGGCCGCCGAGCGTGCGCTGAAGATTGACACCCGCGCCGATGAGAGCCGCGGCTTCGGCAAGCTGTGGGATTTTCTCGATCGCTTCACCACGCGCAAGTGGGCCACGGGCATCGTGCTCGGCGCCGTGGCGCTGGGCATCGCGGGCTTCATGGTCAGCCAGCACCTGCAGATCGGCGACCTCGACAGCGGCGCCCCGGAGCTGCGCGCCGACTCGCGCTATAACCGCGATAACGCCTACATCACCAGCCACTATGCGCTGTCCAGTGATCTGTTCGCGGTGATGATCAAGACCGCACCCGAAGGTTGCCTGAATTATCAGACGCTGGTTCTGGCCGACCGCCTGGCCTGGGAGCTGCAGCAATACCCGGGCGTGCAGGCGACCTCTTCGCTGGTCAACGCAGTGCGGCAGATCACCGCCGGTTCGTTCGAGGGCAATCCCAAACTCAACAGCATCCAGCGCAACCAGAACGTGCTGAACTACGCGGCGCAGCAGGCCTCGGTCAATGCCCCGGAACTGTTCAACACCGACTGTTCGGTGATGCCGGTGATCGCTTTCCTCAAGGACCACAAGGCCGAGACGCTGGACGCGGTGGTCGCCATCGCCGACAAGTTCGCCCGGGAAAACAGCACGCCGGACCGCCAGTTCCTGCTGGCCGCCGGCACCGCCGGTATCGAAGCGGCGACCAATATCGTCGTGCGCGAGGCCAACCACACGATGCTGCTGTACGTCTATGCAGCGGTGACGCTGTTCTGCCTGATCACCTTCCGCAGCTGGCGTGCCACGCTGGTGGCGCTGCTGCCGCTGGTGCTGACGTCGATCCTCTGCGAGGCGCTGATGGTGATCATGGGGATCGGTGTCAAGGTCGCGACGCTGCCGGTGATCGCGCTGGGTGTGGGGATCGGTGTCGACTACGCGCTGTATTTGCTCAGCGTGCAGTTGCACTACCAGCGCCAGGGCATGCCGTTGGCACAGGCCTACCGTAATGCCGTGTCCTTCACTGGCCGGGTGGTGGGGCTGGTCGGCATCACCCTGGCGGCGGGTGTGGTGTGCTGGGCCTGGTCGCCGATCAAGTTCCAGGCCGACATGGGCATCCTGCTGACCTTCATGTTCATCTGGAACATGCTCGGCGCATTGATCCTGATCCCGGCGCTGTCCTGTTTCCTGCTGCGCAACATCACCCCCGTACCCGCAAGCACCACCGAACGCACTGCGGAGCTTGTGGGCGCAAACCATTAACCCTTCGCACTTCCATTGACCAGGGCATGTTGAATGCCCTGACATTGCCTGAGTATTTCAAATATGGCTGACTACAAAGCGCCCCTGCGCGATATCCGTTTCGTACTCAACGAAGTTTTCAAAGTCTCCCGCCTGTGGGCGGCGATGCCGGCCCTGGCCGAGGTGGTGGACGAAGAAACCGCCAATGCGATCCTTGAAGAAGCCGGCAAGATCAGTGCAGAACTGATCGCACCGCTCAGTCGCAGTGGCGACGAGCAGGGTTGCGCCTGGAACAACGGCGAAGTGTCCACCCCTGACGGTTTTGCGCAAGCCTATCGCGCCTTTGCCGAAGGCGGCTGGGGCGGTGTCGGTGGTGACCCGGCCTACGGCGGCATGGGCATGCCCAAGGTGATCGGTGCGCAGGTCGAGGAAATGGTCAACGGCGCCAATCTGTCTTTCGGCCTGTATCCGATGCTCACCGCTGGCGCCTGTCTGGCGATCAAGGCCCATGCCAGCGAAGAACTGAAGTCCGCCTTCCTGCCGAACATGTACGCCGGCATCTGGGCCGGTTCCATGTGCCTGACCGAACCGCACGCGGGTACCGACCTGGGCATCATCCGCACCAAGGCTGAACCTCAGGCCGACGGCTCCTACAAGGTCAGCGGCACCAAGATCTTCATCACCGGCGGCGAGCAGGACCTGACCGAAAACATCATTCACCTGGTGCTGGCCAAACTGCCGGATGCACCGGCCGGGCCGAAGGGCATTTCGCTGTTCCTGGTGCCGAAGTTCATGGTCAATGCCGATGGCAGCCTGGGGCCGCGAAACGCGCTGTCCTGTGGTTCGATCGAACACAAGATGGGGATCAAGGCGTCCGCCACCTGCGTGATGAATTTTGACGGCGCCACCGGCTGGATCGTCGATGCGCCGAACAGGGGCCTGGCGGCGATGTTCACCATGATGAACTACGAGCGTCTGGGCGTTGGCATTCAAGGCCTGGCCACGGGTGAGCGCTCGTATCAGAACGCCGTTGAATACGCCCGCGACCGTCTGCAAAGCCGTTCGCCGAGCGGCGCGCAGAGCAAGGACACAGTGGCCGACCCGATCATCGTCCACCCGGACGTGCGGCGCATGCTGCTGACCATGAAAGCTGCAAACGAAGGCGGGCGCGCCTTCTCGACGTACGTGGCCATGCAACTGGACACCGCCAGGTTCAGCGAAGACACCGCAACCCGCCAGCGCGCGGAAGGCCTGGTGGCGTTGCTGACCCCGGTGGCCAAGGCGTTCCTCACCGATATGGGGCTGGAGACCACGATTCATGGCCAGCAGATCTTCGGCGGCCACGGTTACATCCGCGAATGGGGCCAGGAGCAACTGGTGCGCGACGTGCGCATCACCCAGATCTACGAAGGCACCAACGGCATTCAGGCGCTGGACCTGGTTGGACGCAAAGTGGTGGGCACCGGCGGTGAGCTGTACAAACTGTTCGCTGACGAGATTCGCCATTTCACCGCCACCGCTTGCGCCGACCTCGCGGAGTTCACCAGACCGTTGAACAGCGCCCTGGACAACCTCGACGAACTCACTGCATGGCTGCTCGACCGTTCGAAAAACAACCCCAACGAAATCGGCGCGGCGTCGGTCGAGTACCTGCACGCCTTCGGCTACACCGCCTACGCCTACATGTGGGCGCTGATGGCCAAGGCTTCGGTGAGCAGGGAAGCGCAGGACGACTTCTACGCCAGCAAACTGGGCACGGCGCGGTTCTACTTCGCCCGCCTGCTGCCGCGCGTGCAGTCGCTGGCTGCGTCGGTCAAGGCCGGTAGCGATTCACTGTACTTGCTCGACGCCGATCAGTTCTGACCCCGTGAACCGGAGATGATCTCCAATCAACCGCATCAGGAAGACTTCACCGTGGTGAAAACAAAAATACTCGCCCCCGCGCCAGGCGCTTATAGCTACCCCTTGTTGATCAAGAGCCTGTTGCTCTCGGGCGCTCGCTATGCGCCCGATCAGGAAATCGTCTACGCGGACAAGTTGCGCTACAGCTACCGGACACTGAATGAGCGCATCCAGCGATTGGCCAGCGCGCTCACGCAAGCGGGCGTCAAGGCCGGTGATACCGTGGCCCTGCTGGATTGGGACAGCCATCGGTATCTGGAGTGTTTTTTCGCCGTGCCGATGCTTGGCGCGGTGCTGCACACGGTGAATATCCGCCTGTCTGCGGAGCAGGTTCTCTACACCATGAACCACGCCGAAGATGATCTGGTGCTGGTGCATGACGATTTTCTGCCACTGATGGAGCAGGTCCACGATCAGCTGACAACCGTCAAAGGCTACATTCAGCTCACCGATCAGGACGCGCCGTCGACTGGGTTACCGGTGCTGGGGGAATACGAAAGTCTGTTGGCGCAGGCTGAACCGCGCTTCGATTTCCCCGATTTCGATGAGCATTCGGTCGCCACGCTGTTCTACACCACCGGCACGACGGGCGACCCCAAGGGCGTTTATTTTTCCCATCGCCAGTTGGTCTTGCACACGCTCAATGCCGTCGGCACCCTCGGCGTGTATCAGGGTTTGCCATTGTTGCGCTCCGACGATGTCTACATGCCGATCACGCCGATGTTTCATGTGCATGCCTGGGGCGTGCCCTATGTCGCGACATTGATGGGGATCAAGCAGGTTTACCCGGGGCGCTATGAACCCAACAGCCTGGTCAGGTTGTACCGCGAGGAGCAGGTCAGCTTTTCCCATTGCGTGCCGACGATCCTGCAAATGATCCTGGCTTGCGACGAAGCCGCCGCGACTGACTTCAGCGGCTGGAAAATGCTCCTGGGCGGCAGCGCGTTGACCCATGGGCTTGCCGCCCAGGCGACCGCACGGGGCATGCGTGTGCATAGCGGCTACGGCATGTCCGAGACCTGTCCGTTGCTGTGCCTGACGCACCTGAGTGAGGCCGAGCTGGAACAACCGGCGGCGGATCAGGTGGCCGCGCGGATCAAGACCGGGGTGGCGGTGCCGATGGTCGACTTGCGCATCATCGATGCCAGCGGCAACGAGGTGGTGCAGGATGGCGAGGCGCTCGGCGAGATCGTGGTGCGTGCACCCTGGTTGACCCAGGGCTACCTGAACGCACCCGAGCAAGGCGCGCAACTGTGGGAAAACGGCTGGATGCATACCGGTGACATCGGCTCCATCGACCCCATGGGCGTCGTGGAGATCAAGGACCGGATCAAAGACGTGATCAAGACGGGCGGGGAGTGGATCAGCTCGCTGGAACTGGAGAGCCTGATCAGCGAGCATCCGGCCGTCAGCTCGGTCGCGGTCGTGGGCGTTCCGGACCCGCAGTGGGGTGAGCGACCGGTGGCCCTGGTGGTGTCAGAAGGCATCACGGCTGAAATGCTGGTGGCTCATCTGCATCAGTATGTCGAGAGTGGCCGCATCAACAAATGGGCGATTCCCCGGCAGATCAGGCTGGTGGCCGACATACCCAAGACCAGTGTCGGGAAGATCAACAAGCGGTTGATCCGTGAACAGGAATTAAGCCAATAGGCGACGATGCGCCCTTGTAGGAGCGAGCCTGCTCCGGGCGGCGTTCCGACGATGAACTCAAAGGACCGTTGGGTATCAGGTTCCCCGCGTTATCGTTGACCACCATCGCGAGCAGGCTCGCTCCTACAGGGGGGCGGTGGGTCATCCCAGGTGTTCGGGGTTGACCGGGTCGCCCGACTGCATGTTCAGTTTCACCCGCACATCCTCGAACATGAGGTCGTAAAACTTGTGTTGCGAGCCGATCTGGCTGTAGATCTTTGGAATACCGTATTTCTCTACAATTTTCGTGAAGTTGCTGGCGAAATTGTAAGCCTGGTCCTTGGGTAGATAGAAAGTCTCTTCGAATTCCTTGTCGAAAATGGTGCCGTGCACCTTGAACTGCATCCCTTTACCGTCCTTGGGGTCCTGAGTGACTTCGTAGTCGATGTAAATGTTGTAGCTGACGTCATCCGTGGTCAGCGCATGACGCTCGATGTGCAAGTGACCGGGCTCGAACGTAGCCATTGTTATCTCTCCTTCCAACAAGCCTTAAATGCGGGCAGGTCAGCAGTCTGCCCGCTTCATGTTTATCGATAGCTGATACCGGGTGTCGCCGTACTGACGCGAGTGCCGGCCTTGCCCTGGACGATCGCTTCGATGTCCGAGAGCGAGCCAATCACCGCGACCTTTCCAGTATGACGGGCAAATTCGCAGGCTGCCTGCACCTTTGGCCCCATTGACCCGGCGGCAAAACCCTGACGTTCCAGTTCATCCGGGTGAGCCTGGGCGATGGCTTTCTGGCCAGGCTTGCCGAAGTCGATGTACGCCGCATTGACGTCGGTGGCGATCACCAGCAGATCGCTTTCGAGCTGTTCGGCCAGCAGCGCCGAGCACAGGTCTTTGTCGATCACCGCTTCGACGCCTTCGAGTTTTCCGGACGCCGTGTACAGGGTCGGAATACCGCCACCGCCGGCACAGATCACGATGCTGCCTTTCTCCAGCAGCCACTTGATCGGGCGGATTTCGAAGATGCGCTTCGGTCTGGGGCTGGCGACCACGCGGCGGAATTTGTCGCCGTCCGGAGCGATGGCCCAGCCTTTTTCGGCGGCGAGTTTTTCCGCCTCGGCCTTGGTGTACACCGGTCCGATGGGTTTGCTGGGCTTCTGGAACGCCGGGTCATTGGCGTCCACTTCGACCTGGGTCAACAGCGTGGCGAAGGGCACTTCGAAGTCCAGCAGGTTACCCAGCTCCTGTTCGATGATGTAGCCGATCATGCCTTCGGTTTCGGCACCCAGCACGTCCAGCGGGTAAGGCGACACCGAGGTGTAGGCCGCCGCTTGCAGCGACAGCAGGCCGACTTGAGGGCCATTGCCGTGGGCGATGACCAGTTCGTTGCCGGGATGGATCTTGGCGATCTGTTCGGTGGCGACCCGGATGTTGGCGCGCTGGTTGTCAGCGGTCATCGGTTCACCCCGGCGAAGCAGGGCGTTACCGCCCAGAGCAACGACGATTCGCATGGTGCATGTCCTTCTAAACAGAGAAGTCACAAACAACCCGAACCCTTGTGGGAGCGAGCCTGCTCGCGAAGAGGGCGTGTCAGTCGACATCTAAATCGCCTGTTGCACCGCATTCGCGAGCAGGCTCGCTCCCACATTGACCGGGCTCCGTTCTTTAGAGGTCCGCCAGAGTCGACACCAGAATCGCCTTGATCGTGTGCATGCGGTTTTCCGCTTGCTCGAAGGCGATGCAGGCCGGTGACTCAAACACGTCGTCCGTCACTTCGATGCCGTTGGCCAGGTGCGGATACTGTTCGGCAATCTGCTTGCCGACCTTGGTATCGCTGTTGTGGAACGCGGGCAGGCAATGCATGAACTTGGTGCGCGGGTTGCCGGTGGCTTTCATCAGTTCGGCGTTAACCTGATACGGCAGCAGTTGCTTGATGCGTTCGGCCCAGGCCTCGACCGGTTCGCCCATGGATACCCAAACGTCGGTGTGGATGAAGTCCACGCCTTTGACCGCAGCTTTCGGGTCCTCGGTCAGGGTGATGCGGGCACCGCTTTCTTCCGCGTATTTTTTGCAGCGACCCACCAGGTCGTCCGCCGGCCACAGGGCTTTGGGCGCGCAAATGCGCACGTCCATACCGAGCTTGGCGCCCACCAGCAACAGCGAGTTGCCCATGTTGTTACGCGCATCGCCGAGGTAGGCGTAGCTGATTTCATGGATCGGCTTGTCGGCGTGTTCACGCATGGTCAGCACGTCGGCGATCATTTGCGTCGGGTGATATTCATCGGTCAGGCCGTTGAACACCGGGACGCCGGCAAACTTGGCCAGCTCTTCGACGATTTCCTGTTTGAAGCCACGGTATTCGATGGCGTCGTACATGCGCCCGAGCACCCGGGCGGTGTCCTTCATGCTTTCCTTGTGGCCGATCTGCGAAGAGTTGGGGTCGATGTAGGTGACATTGGCGCCCTGATCATAGGCAGCGACTTCGAAGGCGCAGCGGGTGCGGGTCGAGGTCTTTTCGAAGATCAGCGCAATGTTGTTGCCCTTGAGGTGTTGCTGTTCCGTGCCGGTGTATTTGGCCCGCTTGAGGTCGCGAGACAGGTCGAGCAGATAACGCAATTCGCGAGGGGTGTGGTGTTCCAGGCTCAGCAGATTGCGGTTATGGATGTTGAACGCCATTTTGGATCTCCAGGGTGTCGGTTATCCCCTGGGTCCGCACTCGGTAAGTACGGACCGAGGTTTATAGGTTAGTAATCGATCGGGTCGCGAATGATCGGGCAGGTCATGCAGTGGCCACCGCCACGGCCGCGGCCGAGTTCGCCGGCGCTGATGGTGATGACCTCGACCCCGGCCTTGCGCAGCAGGGTGTTGGTGTAGGTGTTGCGGTCATAGCCGACGACCACGCCAGGTTCCATGGCGACCACGTTGTTACCGTCGTCCCACTGTTCACGTTCGGCGGCGAAGCTGTTGCCGCCGGTTTCCACGACGCGCAGTGTTTTCAGATTGAGGGCCTTGGCCACGGTGTCGAGGAAGTTGGTTTTTTCGCGACGAATGTCGATGCCGCCTTGCTTGCTTTCGTCCGGGCGCAGGGTGAAGGCAACGATCTGGTTCACCACTTCCGGGAAAATTGTCACCAGGTCGCGGTCGCAGAAGCTGAACACCGTGTCCAGGTGCATCGCTGCGCGGGATTTTGGCAGGCCGGCGACGATCACTTTCTCGACGGCTTTGTTCTTGAACAGGTTGACCGCCAGTTGGCCGATAGCCTGACGGGATGAGCGTTCACCCATGCCGATCAAGACCACGCCGTTGCCGATAGGCATGACGTCGCCGCCTTCAAGGGTGGAGCTGCCGTGTTCCTGGTCAGGGTCGCCGTACCAGATCTGGAAGTCGGCGTTGGTGAACTCGGGGTGGAATTTGTAGATGGCGGTCGTCAACAGTGTTTCCTGACGGCGCGCCGGCCAGTACATCGGGTTGAGCGTCACGCCACCGTAGATCCAGCAGGTAGTGTCACGGGTGAATTGGGTGTTGGGCAGTGGCGGCAGAATGAAGCTGGAATGGCCGAGGAAATCGCGGAACATCTTGATGGTCTCGCCACCGAAGCTGTCCGGCAGGTCATCGGCTGACACACCACCGATCAGGAACTCGGCGATCTTGCGCGGTTCCAGACTGCGCAGCCATGAACCCGTTTCATTGACCAGGCCCAGGCCGACCGAATTGCCGGTGATCTTGCGCTCCAGAATCCAGTCCAGGGCTTCGGGAATGGCAACGATGTCGGTCAACAGGTTGTGCATTTCCAGCACATCAACGCCGCGCTCACGCATTTTGGTGACGAAATCGAAATGGTCGCGCTTGGCTTGAGCCACCCACAACACGTCGTCGAAAAGCAGTTCGTCACAGTTGTTCGGGGTCAGCCGCTGATGGGCCAGGCCGGGGGAGCAAACCATGACTTTGCGCAGCTTGCCGGCTTCGGAATGGACGCCGTACTTAACTTTTTCCGTGGTCATTACCGTGATCCTCCAGATGACAATTATTCAGCTGTTACATGGTCAGGAAGCCGTCATACAGCCCATAGGCCGCCACCAGGGCGCCCACGACGACGGCTGCGAAAATCAGCTTCTCGACGTTGGTGAAAACCGGTTTGTTGATTTCCATCTTGGCCTTGGCGAACAGAATCACGCCGGGCGCATAGAGCAGGGCGGACAGCAGCAGGTATTTGACGCCGCCGGCGTAGATCAGCCAGATCGCGTAAATCAGGGCGACAGCGCCGATAAGCAGGTCTTTGCGGCGCTCGGCCGCCGCGTTTTCATAAGTCTCACCGCGTACCGCCAACAGCAACGCATAGGCCGCCGACCACAGGTACGGCACCAGAATCATCGAGGTCGCCAGGTAGATCAGTGACAGGTAAGTACTGGCCGAGAACAGGGTGATGATCAGGAACAGTTGCACCATGGCGTTGGTCAGCCACAGGGCGTTGACCGGCACATTCTTGCTGTTTTCCTTGCGCAGGAACGCCGGCATGGTGTGGTCCTTGGCCGCGGCAAACATGATCTCCGCGCACAGCAGCACCCATGACAGCAATGCACCGAGCAGCGAAATGACCAGACCGACACTGATCAGCACCGCGCCCCAATGGCCCACCACGTGTTCCAGCACGGCGGCCATCGACGGGTTCTGCAGCTTGGCCAGTTCCGGTTGGGTCATGACGCCCAGCGACAGTACGTTCACCAGCACCAGGAACAGCAGCACGGTGATGAAACCGATCACGGTGGCTTTACCCACATCGGTGCGTTTTTCCGCCCGCGCCGAGAAAATGCTCGCACCTTCGATGCCGATGAACACCCACACGGTGACCAGCATCATGTTGCGCACCTGGTTCATCACACTGCCCAGGTCGGGGTTTTTCAGGCCCCAGATGTCAGCGGTAAAGATGTCCAGTTTGAAGGCGAACAAGGTAATCAACATGAACAGCATCAGCGGCACGACCTTGGCGACAGTGGTCACCAGGTTGATGAACGCCGCTTCCTTGATCCCCTGCAACACGAGGAAATGCACGGCCCACAGCAGCACTGACGCGCCGATGACGGCGGCCACGGTATTACCTTCACCGAAGATCGGGAAGAAATACCCCAGCGTGCTGAACAACAGAACGAAGTAACCGACGTTGCCCAGCCAGGCACTGATCCAGTATCCCCAAGCGGACGAGAAACCCATGTAGTCGCCAAAACCGGCCTTGGCATAAGCGTAAACCCCGGCGTCCAGATCAGGCTTTCGGTTGGCCAGGGTCTGGAACACGAAGGCCAGCGTCAACATGCCTACGGCGGTAATTGCCCAACCAATCAGAATGGCGCCGACGTCAGCACTGACGGCCATATTTTGTGGCAAAGAGAAAATGCCGCCACCAATCATCGAGCCGACGACCAGGGCAACCAGTGCACCAAGTTTCAGTTTTCCGGGGGATTCAGACATTGCATGACTCCAATGCAGGAGAAGAGAGACAACAGATTAGTTCTGTTAGCAATTCAATCATCTGACTTAGATCAGTACATGGGTACATTCCATTGTAATTTGAAGGACTTATGCTCATTTCATTGGCATAGTGATTTCTCCGGAAAAGCCTTATCCAGAGGGCTTGGACAGAACAAACGGCAATACCCGGTATTGCTTTGAGTTTTTACGCTAGTTCGTTTTTGGGTTTCCGCAAATTTTCGACGCCCGATTGCAGTAGCGCTTGTGGATTAACGGTTTCATTCAACCCAAGTGTTCTTAGCAAGGCGCCTATATTCTGATCGGCTATAAATAAACGGGTCCCCGATTTGGCGTTATTTAATAAACGTAATTACGCTCTAGCCATTTAGTTAATGCCAACCAAGTGACGGTTTGATGGCTGTGCCAGAGCCCCGCCGCATCGGGAAATACATGGAGACCCAGGAATGTCGCAACCGACGCAAAAGCTTCGACTGAGTGCATTGATCGCCCTGGTGGTGGGCTCGATGATTGGTGGCGGCATTTTCTCTCTGCCTCAGAACATGGCAGAACGCGCCCATGCCGGTGCGGTGTTGATTGGCTGGGCAATTACCGCCGTGGGCATGTTGACCCTGGCCTTCGTGTTCCAGACCCTGGCCAATCGCAAGCCGGAGCTGAATTCCGGGGTGTATGCCTACGCCAAGGCCGGGTTCGGCGACTACATGGGGTTTTCCTCGGCCTGGGGATACTGGATCAGTGCCTGGCTGGGCAACGTCGGCTATTTCGTGTTGCTGTTCAGCACCCTCGGTTATTTTTTTCCGGTATTTGGCCAGGGCAATACACCGATCGCGATCGGCTGCGCCTCGGTGCTGCTGTGGGCGGTGCACTTTCTGGTGATGCGCGGGATCAAGGAAGCGGCGTTCATCAACCAGTTGACCACCGTGGCCAAGATCGTGCCGCTGATCATGTTCATTGTGATTGCCGCCGTGGCGTTCAAGGCCGAAGTCTTTACTCGCGACATTTGGGGCAAGAGCAATCCGGACTTCGGCGGGGTGATGGAGCAGGTGCGCAACATGATGCTGGTGACGGTGTTCGTGTTCATCGGCATTGAAGGCGCCAGCATCTATTCGGCCAGGGCAGAGAAACGTGCGGATGTCGGGCGGGCGACGGTGATCGGCTTCCTCGGTGTCCTGGCGCTGCTGGTATTGGTGAACGTGTTGTCGCTCGGGATCATGAGCCAACCTGAACTGGCGACGTTGCAGAACCCGTCGCTGGCCGCTGTTCTGGAGCACGTGGTGGGGCATTGGGGGGCGGTACTGATCAGCGTCGGCCTGGCGATCTCATTGCTTGGGGCCTTGTTGTCCTGGGCATTGCTGTGCGCGGAAATCCTCTTTGCCACCGCCAAAGACAAGACCATGCCGGCGTTCCTGACCCGGGAGAACGCCAACCATGTACCGGTCAACGCTTTGTGGCTGACCAATTCGATGATCCAGATTTTCTTGCTGATCACGCTGTTTTCCGCAGGGACCTACACCAGCCTGATCTACCTCGCGTCTTCGATGATTCTGGTGCCTTACCTGTGGTCGGCGGCCTATGCGGTGCTGTTGAGCGGGCGCGGGGAAACCTATGAACATGCCTCGGCGGAGCGGACCAAGGATCTGTTGATCGGCGGCATCGCGTTGAGTTATGCGGTGTGGCTGCTGTATGCCGGGGGCGTGAAATACCTGCTGCTCTCGGCGTTGCTGTATGCACCGGGGGTGATCTTGTTCGCCAAGGCCAAGCACGAGCAGGGTGAACCTTTGTTCACCCATTTCGAGAAGGGCATTTTTACCTGTGTCATCTCCGGCGCCGGCCTGGCGGGATATGGGTTGTACAGCGGTTTTCTGTCGTTATGAGGCGTGTTCAAAGCTCCTCGTCTTCGGCACCGGGATAGAACCCATGCAGCAGGCGATAGCGGTCATGTCGTACCTGAGCGATACGGTCGAGGACCTGGCGCTCAGGGAAGCCCAGCATGATCAGGGCATGGGAGGCGAGCATCAGGCTGGACTCGAGTAACTCGGGCACCACTTCGCTGGCACCGGCCGCTTTCAACTCGGGACTCTGGCTGTCGTCCCGCGTACGCACCAGGATCGGCACGTCCGGATTGATGCGGCGCGCCTCCTTCACCACCTGCAGGGCAACCTCGGCTTTGTCGACGGCTATGACCACCAGGCTGGCACGCTCCAGGCCCACGGCGACGAGTAGCTCGCCACGATGAGAGTCGCCGTAATGCACAGCGCTTTCGGCCACGGCGGCTTCCCGCACCCGGACCGGGTCATTATCGAGGGCGATGTAGGGCTGCCGGGCCTTGTGCAGGATGCGCCCGATGGATTGCCCCACGCGACCGTAACCACAAATCACCACATGGCCCTGCACCTCGGCGTTGAGCGCACTGATTTCCTCCAGCTTCACTTCTTCATTGGGTTTGCGGTGCAGATGTGCGGCAATCCAGGGTGCGGCGCGCAGCAAAGACGGGGTGACCACCATCGAGCAGAAGGTCGCCGCCAGCAGCAAGCTGCCGAGCCCGGCGGGCATCAGGTCGTTTTGCTGCATCTGCGCCATCAATGCAAAGCAGAATTCGCCGCCCTGGGCCAGGGCCAGGCCGCTACGCCACGCGGTCTCCCGGTCGCTGCCCCGGAATTTGACCAACAGCGCGACCACGCTGCCCTTGATCAACAACAACGCCAGGGTCAGCCCGAGGATCACCAGGCCGTGACTGGCGAACAGGCGCAAGTCGATCAGCATGCCGATGCTGATGAAAAACACGCCGAGCAGTATGTCGCGAAACGGCCGCAGATCGGCCTCGATCTGGTGCCGGTAGTGGCTTTCCCCCAGCAACATGCCGGCGAGAAATGCGCCCAGGGCAGGGGAGAGACCGATCAGGTGCGTCAGCCCGGCGGTCAGCAGGACGATCACCAGGGCCAGCAAGACGAACAGTTCCGCCGAGCGTGCCGCCGCGACTTCATGGAACAGGCGCGGCAATACCCAGCGACTGAGCAGGGACAGCCCGACGAACAACACCACGGTTTTTCCCAGGGTCAGGGGCAGCGCCCAGTACCAGGCTTGATCGCTGTTGCCGGCGAACACCGGCACCAGGGTCAGCAACAACACCGCGACCACGTCCTGGAACAGCAAAACGCCGATGGCGTTCTGGCCGTGGCTGCTGAAGATTTCGCCGAGGCTGGTCAGCTCCTTGCTGACAATGGCCGTGGAAGACAGCGCCAGGCCGCCACCGAGTAACAGTGCAGGCGTGGTCGGCACGCCGGCGAGCATCAGCAATGCGCCCAGCACCGCCCCGGACACCAGCACTTGAAGGCTGCCCAGGCCAAAGACAACCTGGCGCAGCGCGATCATTTTCGACAGGGAAAACTCCAGCCCGAGCGAGAACAGCAAAAACACCACGCCCAGTTCGGCGAGCAGCGGCAGCGCTTCACTGTCATCCACCCAGCCGAATGCCTTGGGGCCGACGATCAGGCCCACAAAGAGATAACCCAGCACCGGTGGCAATCGCAGGCGATAGAACAGGGAAATGACGACCAGCGAGGAGGTGAGGATGATGATCAGACTGACGAACATAGAGACTCCGTGATGGTGCAAGGTGCGGCCACGAATGCCGCGCCAGTGAGGCTCAAGGCGAATGGTCGATGTCAGGTTCGGTCCTGATTCTTTGAATCGGCCATGGCGGATAACGCCTGGCCAGCGTGTCTTTACGCAGGGAGTGTAGTCCGCGCAAAAAAGCCGACGGGGTTTGCTCGCACCAGTGCGGCAGCCATATCGATTCAAACTACACTCACAGGGGGCTGGAAACGGACTGTTACAAGGCCGGCGCCCGCACAGGCCCGCGAACCTGAATCGCAGGGCATCCACAGGCGAGAAATCTGCCAAGGCTGGAAGCATGCAAAGCGCCGCAGAACATAAGTCCTCACGTGTGCTCGATCCTGTCGAGCGAGTTACGGAAGTGATCTTCGGTCTGCTCATGGCCATGACCTTCACGGGAACGATCAGCGTGGTCGCGGCAGACCAGGAGGCGGAACGCGTGATGATGATTGCCGCGCTCGGTTGCAACCTCGCCTGGGGACTCGCGGATGCTGTGATGTATCTGCTGCGAACGCTGATTGAACATACCCGCAGTCGCACGCTATTGAAAAAGCTGTGCAGCGACGCGGATGCGGCCACCGGGCAGGCGCTCATTGCCGACGCACTACCGCCACGCCTGGCGACAGCGGCCGGTGCCGACGGCCTGGAATTGTTGCGCCGACGCCTGGCCGAGACTCCCGCCATGCCTGCACCGCCGCGACTTGGCCTGAATGACTTCAAGGGCGCTCTCGGTGTGTTCCTGCTGGTGGTGCTCTCGACGTTTCCACTGGTGATCCCGTTTCTGTTGCTCGAACAGACGAGGCTGGCGGTGCGGGTGTCCAACCTGGTCGGACTGGTGGTGCTCTTTGCGGCGGGCTGGGTTCTGGCGCGTTACGCAGGCGCCAGGCCATGGCAAGGCGCGACTGCACTGACAATCACCGGTGCCTTGCTGATCTGCGCAATCATTGCGCTCGGCGGGTAAGCGGCCAGGCATTTTTCAGGTCCCGGCAGGCGCTCCTGTCGGGGTGAACTTTTGTAAGTCAGTGACTCTTCTTCGTGAGGTCTTGAACATGGCAAAGGATAAAAAAGGCAGCTCCAAGGGCACTTCCGCTGAAAGCCCGAAACTGACAAACAAAGCGTATCTGGCGCAATTGCGCCTGTTGCATATCGAACTGGTCAAGCTTCAGGAGTGGGTCCTGGCAAAGGGCATCAAGGTCTGTATCGTCTTCGAGGGGCGCGACGGGGCCGGCAAGGGCGGAACGATCAAGGCGCTGACCGAGCGCGTCAGCCCCAGGGTCTTTCGGGTGGTGGCCTTGCCGGCACCGACCGACCGTGAAAAAAGCCAGATGTATGTGCAGCGCTACCTGCCGCACCTGCCCGCGGCCGGTGAAGTGGTGATCTTCGATCGCAGTTGGTACAACCGTGCGGGCGTCGAGCGGGTAATGGGATTCTGCAGCGAAGAGCAGGTGAAAAATTTCCTGAAATCGCTGCCCTTGGTGGAGCATGCGATCGTCAACTCGGGTGTCATCCTGCTCAAGTATTGGCTGGAGGTCAGTGAGCAAGAGCAGACCCGTCGGCTCGAGGCGCGTATCCAGGACGGACGCAAAATCTGGAAGCTTTCCCCCATGGATCTCAAGTCCTACAGTCGCTGGTACGACTACTCGCGCGCCCGTGATGAGATGTTCAAGGCAACCGATACCGAATTTGCACCTTGGCTGGTTGCGAATTCGAACGACAAGCGCCGGGCGCGCCTCAACATCATCACCGACCTGCTCAGCCGCATACCCTACAAGAGTGTCCCGCGCGAGAAGGTGAAGTTGCCCAAGCGGCAGAAGCCTGATGGCTATCGCGAACCGGATTATCCCTACAGGAAAATCCCGCAAAAATTCTGACCGGTACGTCCGCGCGAACCTGCGCCATCGCCAGAGGGCTGAAGTCCCATGAATCAATCGGATACGACGCCACCCGAGCCGGGGCGGATTGCGCGCAAGGAAACAGGCGCGGACCAACCTGGCTGGAGCCGCTGGTTGCCGGGCCTGCGAGTGCTGCGCAGCTACAAGGCTGCCTGGCTGCAGCACGATATCGTCGCCGGCCTGGTGCTCACGACCATGCTGGTGCCGGTCGGTATCGCTTATGCGGTGGCATCGGGGGTCCCCGGTATCTATGGTCTCTACGCGACCATCGTGCCGCTACTCGCCTATGCGCTGTTCGGGCCCAGCCGGATTCTGGTACTGGGGCCCGATTCCTCGCTGGCGGCGGTGATCCTCGCCGTGGTCCTGCCATTGTCAGGCGGCGACCCGCAGCGCGCGATCGCCCTGGCGGGCATGATGGCGATCGTCTCGGGGACGGTATGCATCCTGGCCGGTGTGGCGCGGCTGGGTTTCGTCACGGAGCTGTTGTCCAAACCCATTCGCTATGGGTACATGAACGGGATCGCGTTGACGGTATTGATCAGTCAGCTACCGAAGTTTTTCGGTTTTTCGATCGAGTCGGACGGCCCTCTGCGAAACCTCTGGGCCATCGCAACCGCCGTGATGAATGGAAAGACCAACTGGGTCACGTTTGCGATTGGCGCCGCCACCCTGGCGGTGATCCTGCTGCTCAAAGACAAAAAGCGTGTGCCGGGCATCCTGATTGCGGTGGCGGGCGCCACCGTTGCCGTTGGTTTGCTGGACCTGGCGACGCACAACGTCGCGATCCTCGGCTCACTGCCGCAAGGCTTGCCGGCATTCGCCATTCCGTGGATCACCACTGACGATATCGTCCCGGTGATCATCGGCGGTTGCGCCGTCGCCCTCGTGTCGTTCGCCGACACCAGTGTGCTTTCCCGCGTGTATGCGGCGCGCACCCGTTCCTATGTCGACCCGAACCAGGAAATGGTGGGGCTCGGCGTCGCCAATCTGGCGGGTGGGTTGTTTCAAGGCTTCCCGATCAGCAGCAGTTCATCGCGCACCCCCGTGGCCGAAGCGGCGGGGGCCAGAACCCAGCTGGCCGGCGTCGTCGGCGCGCTGGCGGTCGCCGTGTTGCTGATGGTGGCGCCGGACCTGCTGCACAACCTGCCGACCAGTGCGCTGGCGGCGGTGGTGATTGCCTCGGCGATTGGCCTGATCGAGGTCACCGACCTGCGACGAATTTATCGCATTCAGCAATGGGAATTCTGGCTCTCGATAGTCTGTACGGTCGGGGTGGCCGTGTTTGGCGCGATCGAGGGCATCGGCCTGGCGATCGTCATTGCGGTCATCGAGTTCCTGTGGGACGCCTGGCGCCCGTACTCTGCCATTCTGGGACGCGCCGAAGGCGTGCAAGGCTTTCACGACATCAAGCGTTATCCCGGCGCGCGTATGCTGTCCGGGCTGGTGTTGTTTCGCTGGGACGCACCGTTGTTTTTCGCCAATGCCGAGCTGTTCAGTGACCGCGTGCTGGACGCCGTGGCCGCATCCCCGACGCCCGTGCGTTGGCTGGTCGTGGCGGCAGAGCCGGTGACCAGTGTCGATGTGACCTCCGCCGACATGCTCGCCGAGCTGCACCAGACCTTGCACGAAGCCGGCATCGAATTGTGCGTGGCGGAAATGAAGGACCCGGTCAAGGACAAGCTGAAGCGATTCGGACTTCTCGCGAAGTTTGGCGAGGCGGCGTTCTTCCCGACGGTGGGCTCGGCCGTCAGCAACTACCTCCAACGCTATCCCGTAGAGCATCGGGAGGGAAATGACCTGGATCTCGAGTAAGCCATCACGATGGCGATAGGGCGGGCCCTGGCGGTTTAATCATGGTTGCGTTTTCGGCACATCGGTAACGGTCAGTTTGTCTGCCTGATTCACCCAGCCGCCGCCGGTTGCCTTGTACAGATCAATCATGCTGGTGAACACCGAGCCACGGGTGCGGGTGTAGTTCAATTCGGCGTCAAACAGGCTGCGCTCGGCGTCCAGCACTTCGATGTAGCTGGTGTAGCCGTTGTCGTAGCGCAACCGTGCGTAGTGGGCATAGGTGCTCAGTGCCTCGACCTGCCTGGCCTGGTAGGCCATCTGTTCTCTGGACTTGCTCGACGCGACCAAGGCATTTTCCACGTCCCTGAACGCCGATTGAATCGACTGTTGGTAGATCAGCAGCGCTTGTTGTTGGAAGGCTTCGGCTTGTTGCACCTGCCCGGCGATACCGCCGGCGGTGAAGATCGGCATGCTCGCCGCAACACCATAGGACCAGGTGGAAGCGGGCCCGGTGAACAGGTTTGACAGCTGGCTGCTGGCAGAGCCCAACAGCCCGGTCAGGGAAATGGTCGGGAAGTACTGGGCCTTGGCAGCGCCGATCTGGGCATTGGCCGAGATTAGGTTCAGCTCGGCCTGACGCAAATCAGGTCGCCGCTCGAGCAAATCCGACGGTAAGCCGGCCGGCACCGTTGGCAGATTCAGTTGGGCCAGGTCACGCCCGCGGATGATCGGCCCCGGGTTGCGTCCGAGCAGCACGGCCAGGGCGTTTTCCTGTTGTGCGACCAGGGGTTCGAATTGCGCAACCGACGCCTGGGTGCGCTCGTATTCGGACTGGTTCTGCGCCAATTCCATTTCGGAAATGGTGCCGGCACCGTAGCGCAGCTTGAATATTTCGTAGGATTCACCGCGCGCCTTGGCGGTCGTGCGGGCGATTTCCAGCTCGCGGTCGAGATCGCGCAGGGTCACGTAACTCGACGCTACCGAGGCCACCAGGCTCAATATGACGCTTCGACGGCCTTCTTCCGACGCCAGCAGATCGGCACGGGCGGATTCGTCGAGGCGGCGCAAACGGCCCCAGATATCCAGTTCCCAGTTCACGCTGAGAATCGCCTGGTAGTTGTTGAACACCGGATCCACCGACGGATCGAGCGGCACCGGCCCATTGTCTCGCTGTGAGCGGGACCGCTGACCCTGGGCGCCCAGCCCGACTTGTGGAAACAGCAGTGAGCGGGTCTGGCCGTAACGACCCTGGAATTCCTCGACTCGCGCAGCGGCAATCTTGATGTCCTTGTTTTCGAGCAGCGCGGTGCGGATCAGATCATTCAGGACCGGGTCCTGGAACTGCTCCCACCACAGCGTGTTCGATAGATTCTTCGCTTCCTTGTCCGCGTAACGGTAGGCCGCGGGGGTATCGATATTCGGGTGCTGGTAGTCAGGTCCCACCATGCAACCCGCCAGGCCCAGGCACAACAACAGTGGGAAAGGGGGCTTACGCATTTCAATCCCCCTCATGTCTGTTTTGTGCCGCGCCGTCGGGAAGCTGCGGAGCCTGTGTCAGTGCAGCCGGTTTGGCAGGTTTTTGCACGGCGTCCTTCTCCCCGAACATTCGTTCCACCAGGTAATAGAAGAGGGGGATGAAGAAGATCGCGATCACCGTCGCCGCCAGCATGCCGCCGATCACCCCGGTGCCGATGGAGTGGCGACTGTTTTCGGAGGCGCCGACGGCAATGGCCAGCGGAACGCAGCCGAGGATGAACGCCAGGGACGTCATCACGATAGGGCGCAGACGTTCTTTAGCGGCAGTCATGGCGGCGTCGTAGGCCGACATGCCGTTTTCCCGGTTCAGCACCGCAAACTCGAAAATCAGGATGGCGTTCTTGGCGGCCAGCGCCACCAGCATGGTCAGTCCGATCTGGAAGTACACGTCGTTGCTCAAGCCCCGAAGGAGGACGGCGAGCAGAGCACCGAACAAGGCAAAAGGCACCGCCAGCAGTACACCGACAGGCAGCGACCATTTTTCGTACTGCGCGGCGAGGATCAGGAACACCATCACCAGGCCGAAGATGAACACCTGGGAAGAGGCACCGCCGCTCTTTTTCTCCTCGAACGCCTCGCCGCTCAAGGCCAGCGAGTAGTCGTTGGTCATGATTTCGGCGCTGATCTCTTCCAGGGCCTTGAGCGCCTGGCCGGAGCTATAACCGGGTGCGGGGTTCGCCGTGAGTTTGACCGCCGGGAAGTTGTTGAAACGGGTCAGCAGGTCGGGGCCGGTGACGTAGCGGGTGGTCAGCACGGCCTTGAGCGGCACCATGTCCAGGTTCTTGCTGCGCACGAAGATCTCCTGCAGGTCCTCGGCTTTCAAGCGATAGGCCGGTTCGGCCTGCAAAATCACCTGCCACAGGCGACTGAACTTGTTGAACTGGGACACGTACAGCGAGCCGAACATGGTCTGCATGGCGCTGTAGACATCCTCCACCGGCACCCCGAGGGATTCCGCTTTTTCCCGGTCGACATCGACCATCAACTGGCGGGAAAACACGTTGAAGGTGGAGGTGATGGCGCCGAGTTCCGGACGTTCCTTGGCCTTCGCCAGCAGACTGCCCACCATTTCCGCCAGTTGATCGACGTTACCGTCGCCCTTGCTTTGAACCCAGACCTCCATGCCGCCGGTGGTGCCCAGCCCGGGAATGGACGGTGGGTTGACCGGCAGGATGATCCCGCCCTGAACCGTGGAAAACGCCCGCGCGGCCTTCTGGATCACCGCCGGGGCGCTTTGTGCCTTGATGGTTTCGGAGTCCTTGTAACGCTCCTCGAAATCCTTGAAACCGACGAAAAACGCACCCGCGTTATTCTTGTTCTGGCCATCCAGCAGGCTGTAGCCGTTCACAATGGCAACGCCTTCGACCGCCTCGTCGTTCATGAAGAAGTCACTGGCCACTTTGCCCACTTCACCGGTGCGATCCAGGCTGGCGGCGTCGGGCATGATCACCGCGCCAAGCAAGTAGCCCTGGTCCTCCGGTGGCAGGAACGCACTGGGGATGCGCTCTGCCATCAACAGGATCAGCACGATCATCCCGGCAAAGAGCAGCAACGCCAGGACGAAGCGCTTGATCATGAAGGCCACCGAGCGTGAATAGCCCTCGGTCATGCGCTCGAAGTTGCGTTCGAACCAGCGGAAAAAGGCGTTCTTGTCGCCGTGCTGCGGTTTGAGCAAAAGGGAGGCCAGGGCGGGGGACAGGGTCAGGGCGACCAGGCCGGAAATCACCACGGAAATGGCGATGGTGATCGCGAACTGTTTGTAGAGCTGACCGGTGATACCGCCCATGAAGGCCACCGGAATAAACACCGCGCACAGCACCAGCACGATGGCCACCACCGGGCCTGCCACTTCATCCATCGCCCGTTTGGCTGCGTCCTTGGGCGTCATCTTGTGAACATGCATGTTGCGCTCGACGTTTTCGATCACCACGATCGCGTCGTCGACCACGATACCGATGGCCAGCACCATGCCGAACAGCGTCAGCATGTTCACCGAAAACCCGAGGGCGGACATGCCGATGAACGTGCCGACGATCGACACCGGCACCGCCAGCACCGGAATCAGCGTGGCTCGCAGGCTCTGCAGGAAGATGTAGACCACGATGACCACCAGCACCAGGGCTTCGAAGAAGGTGTGGATCACCTCGGAAATCGAAGCACGGGTAAAGGCCGTGGTGTCCATCACGATCTTGTACTCGATGCCCTCGGGAAACGTGGCCTTCATGTCCGACAGGGTCTTGGTCACCGCCGCGGAAACGTCGAGGGCGTTGGCGCCGGGTTGCTGATACACGGCAATCAGCGTCGCCGGCCGACCCTGATAGGTGCTGCGCAGGGAATAGTCTTTTTGCCCGAGCTCGGCGCGGCCGACGTCCTTGAGTCGAACGATGGCTGCGCCGTTATTGCTGGCGCGCAAGATAATGTTTTCGAACTCCGAAGGTTCGGTCAGGCGTCCCTTGGTGGTGACGGCAAACGACTGCTCGACGGCTTGCCCCGTTGGCGACTGGCCAACCCGGCCCACGGCGAACTGCTGGTTCTGATTGGCGACGGCTTTCTGCACATCGGCAGCGGTGATGCCCAGCTGGGCCATGCGGTCAGGCTTGAGCCAGATCCGCATGGCGTAGTCCGGCGTGCCGAAGATGCTGGCCTGGTTCGCCCCCGGAATCCGCTTGATCGCATCGAGGATATAGAGGTTGGCGTAGTTGGCGACGTAGGTGCTGTCATAGCGGTCGCCGGCGGAATACACGGCAAGCACCATCATGAACGCCGAGGATTTTTTCTGTACCTGGATGCCCTGGCTCTGCACGGCAGAGGGCAGTTGCGGCAAGGCCAGGTTGACCCGGTTCTGCACGTCGACCTGGGCCAGGGACGGATCGGTGCCGATTTCGAAGAAAACGTTGAGGGTCATGTTGCCCGTCGCGGAGCTCGACGAGTTCATGTAGATCATGTTGTCGGCGCCGTTGACCTGCTGCTCGATGGGCGCGGCCACGTTATTGGCCACGACCTGTGCATCGGCCCCGGGGTATGTCGCGGCCACCGTAATCTGTGGCGGCGTGATGTCCGGGTACTGCGCGATGGGCAGCTTGAGCATGGCCACTGCACCGGCCAGGGTGATGATGATGGAAATCACCGAGGCGAAGATGGGCCGATCGATGCAATAGTGAGAAATGCTCATTGGCTTTTCCCGCCATTGGCTTTTGCCGGTTGCCCGTCGGCGGCGCCTGTGGAAGCGGCGCCAGGCGCATCGACAATATTCAATGGCCCGCCTGGCGTGACCCTGATCGCGCCATCGACCACGATGCGCTCGCCGGCCCGCAGGCCCTTGTTGATGAACCAGTTGTCACCCTGCCAGTCACCCACTTCAACCACCCGTTGCTCGGGTTTGCCTTCGGCATTGAGGACCCATACGAAGTGACTTCTGGCACCTTCGAGCACGGCCTTTTGCGGTACAAGAATGGCATTGGGCCGGGACGCGCCTTTGGCCAGGGCCCGCACAAACTGACCGGGGCGGAGCAGGCCATCAGGGTTGGCGAGCACTGCGCGAACCAGGAAGGTGCCGGTGCCCTGGCTATAGGAAGGCGCCAGAAAATTCAACTTGCCCTTGTTGGGGAACACGGTGCCGTCCGCCAGGACTACCTCAACGATAAATTCACTGCGCGGCGGGAAAATGAGATGGCCGGCGGCGATTTCGTCGCGGTACTTCAGTGTTTCGTTTTCCGAGAGGCTGAAATTGACGTACATCGGGTCCATCTGTGACACCGACGTCAGCAACCCCGACTCGCCTGGCGTCACATAGCTGCCTTCCTGCTTCTTGGCATAGCTGGAAAGCCCGTTGAGGGGCGAGGCGATGGTGGTGTAACTGAGGTTCAACTGTTCGGTACGCACAGTACCCTCTGCGGCCAGCACGGCAGCACGGGTTTCACGCTCGTTGCCCACGGCATTGTCCAGGTCCATCTTGCTGACTGCATTCTGCGCCGCCAGTGGCTTGACCCGGGCCAGCGTAGCCTTGGCCACCTCCCAGCGGGCCTGTTGCTGGGCCAGTTGACCCTGGGCCGACACCAGCGCGGCCTCAAAGGGTTTACGGTCCATCTGGAACAGTGTCTGCCCGGCTTTCACCAGATCGCCTTCGGTGTACAGCCGCTTATCCAGGAATCCGGCGACGCGAGCACGGATTTCCACCTCTCGGGAACTCTGGGTCTGGGCGACGAATTCGAAGGTCACTGGCGTGTCGCGGGCGGTGACCGTCATGACCGTTACTTCAGGCGGCTTGCGCGCCGGGGAAACCGGTTCCTTTCCGCAGCCGGCAAACAGGACGCAAATCCCCAGCAGACTGGCAACTGGCAGGCCGAAAACGCTGGAAAATTTCACGCCACCCATACCAATGCTCCCTCAGGTCGATGAAGCAAGCGTAGCTAGCATTGCTTTGGATACCAGTGGCGAGGGGCGTTTTTGATTCAAAAAAAAACGGTGATTGTGATGTTCTACTGAGGAGCGCTTTTTGACGAGCCGGTAAGCATGACACCACCGGCTTTACGCGTACTTGAACGAGAGGATCGGGTCATCCGGACGTTCGCAATTCACCGTCAGCGGTTATTGCGCCAGATGGAAAAATTCAACGCAGCCGCTACACACAGCCAGGCAAGGTAAGGAAAGAGGATCAGGCCAGTGATGACGTCAAGCCGCAATGCCATCAACACCATTGCCGCGACGACCAGCCAGAGCAGTGCCAGGATCAGCATGGCGGCGAAGAGGCGATGAGCGCCGAAGAACACCGGTGTCCAGAGTGTATTAAGTGCGATCTGCGCCGCCCATAAAGCCAGCACCGCCTGACTTCCGGGTATCAGGGTCAACCGGTATCCGGCCCAGGCGAGGAGCAGATAGATCGACGACCAGGCGACGGGAAACACCCAATTGGGCGGTGTGAAGCCGGGTTTGACGAGAGACTCGTACCACGGACCCGGTTTGAACAGCAGGCCGGTGGTGGCGGCAGCAGCGCAGGCGAGAAGAAAAATGAAAAAGGTCATCACCAGTCCTTGATTGAGGTCAGTTGTCCGGGGTTACAAAGCCAGGTCGGCGTTCTTAAAGAAAAGACGCTCGGCGAAGCGAAAAGTTTGGGTCGAGGGATGACATTTCCCGGATCGCTGCTTTTCCCGGTGTATGCGCCCTGGCCGGGATTAGCGTAGTTCAGGATTTCCAGCATCTTTAATCCAGGTGCTCAGTTCCGTAACCATTTTGTTGACCTCACTGTCTTCCCGCTCGGAGGGGCGAACGATGGCGTTCCAGGCGATGTCGAGGCCGTCATTCAGGGCCGCCCATGCCAGCTCCCCGCGCTCCAGGCTGGGGGTCACCAAATCCCGTTGCAGTATGCTGATTCCGTACCCTGAACGAACCAGTTCGACGATGGCTTCGATCAACTCCACGGTGATCATGCGCCGCGGCAAGATGCTGGCGGGGGCGAAGAACCGATCATATTCCCAGCCACTGGCGCGATCGGTTGAGTAGGTGACCAGGTTGTAGGTCTTGAAGTCTTCGGCGTAGATATTTTTCCTTCCCGCAAGGGGATGGTCGGTGGCCATGATCGCAATCAAATCGTCGCGGAACAGCGGCAACTTTGCGACGCCGCTGGGCACCATGCCGTCATCGATGATGGACACATCAAGCCGACCTTGCATCAAGCTCGCATAAACGTCGTTGCGCGGCACCGTCACCAGTGTGATTTCGATGTCCGGCCGCAGGTTTGAATAATGCTTGATGAATTTGGGTATCCAGCGAAACGGTCCGTAGGAGGTGACCCCCATACGAACAAAAGCTGTAACGCCTCCAGCCATGGACCGGGCCTCGGACTCGGCTTCGTTCAGGATCGCGATGATGTCCTTGGCGGCCCGTTCCAGGCGCACGCCGGCAGGGCTGAGTCTTAGTTTTCCTCCGGATCGTTCTGTCAGGCTCACACCCAGTCGCCGTTCCGCCTCGCGTATGCGGTGACTGACGGCGGAGGGCGTCAGCCATAGGCGCTCGGCAACGGCCGTCACTGAATCGACTTCCGACAGGGTTTGCAGCATTACGAGGTGATCCAGAGTGAGTCTCATAGGGGAGGCGACCTGAAAATAATTCACAAATTTACGTAAAATAATGAGCGTGACTTGTTTTTTGCTCCGGTGCAATCTGGTTTCAGCAACAGCCCATCGGAGAACAACAACATGACAAAGCTTGCCTTAACCCCTGCAGCCACTCTGGGCGATATCGTCGACCTCGAGCGTTATCCCATTACCGATCGAACCAACCCGGCGTATCAGGCGCTGGTGACCCGAAGCCAATCCCTGCTCGGCGAAGAAGGCGTTGCGATCTTTCCGGGGTTCGTCCGCGATGAAGTGGTCGCCACGATGGCGGATCAAACCCTTGCGCTGCACCCGCGCATGTTCCCTTTCCGGGAAAGCCACACGGTGTATTTCAAGCCTCAGGACGACAGCGTTGAACCGACGCACCCGCTGCGACGATTGATGAGCACCGAGAAAGATACGGTCGCCTACGCCGATATCCCGACAGACCATCTGATCCGGCAGATTTACCAGTCGGACGAATTGCTTTCGTTCATTCGCGATGTACTGAATCTGGACGTGCTCTATCGCCATGCAGATCCATTGGCGGCGCTTAATCTGCAAGGTTTCTCGGCGGGGCAACAGTTGGGTTGGCACTTTGATCGTTCAGACTTCAGCGTGACGCTGTCGCTTCAGGCGGCGACTGCCGGTGGCGATTTTGAGTATGTGCGCATGCTGCGTAACGAGAACGACGATTGCTATGACGCGGTCGGGCAATTCCTCGACAACCCCGCGACCCAGAAGATAGAAGTTCTGCCGCAGGTGCCCGGAACGCTGACGTTGTTCCGTGGCCGTTATTCACTGCACCGTGTGACGCCGGTGGTGGGGGACAGGCTCAGGCTCAACGCGGTATTTGCCTACGTGGATCAGCCCAATGTCGAGTTCAGCGACTATGCGCGTAAATTGTTCTACGGACGCACGTCGGTAGAACCGCTGGTTTAAGTTCAGCAGCACTCACAATAAAAACAGTCGATTCACTTCTTCGCTTCACGTGTATGCACAGGCACTTGTCCACCTTCGAACAGTGGGTCTCGTTTTGCAGGTGCAGCACGCAACAGCTCGCTGCCCCCAATAATAATTTCGGAGCGTCTGATCATGAAATACAGGAAGAACTTGCTGGCCTCGTTACTGACCCTTGGCGTACTGGTTGCCAGTGCTTCAAGCCCGGCATCAGGGTGGTGCGACTCGGGCAAGTCGGTGAAGTTTGCCGGTCTGAACTGGGAGAGCGGGATGCTGCTCACCGACATCATGAAGATTGTGCTCAAGGAAGGGTACGGCTGTGCAACCGACGAGTTGGTCGGCAATACCATCATTCTCGAGACCGCTCTGGCCAGCAACGACATCCAGGTATTCGGCGAAGAGTGGATGGAGCGTAGTGAAGTCTGGAAAAAGGCGGCGGCTGCCGGCAAGGTCGTGGCGATCGGCTCGCCGATCATCGGCGCCGTTCAGGGCTGGTACGTGCCGCGTTATGTGGTCGAAGGGGACGCAAAGCGCAATATGCCGGCACGGGCGCCAGACCTGAAGACGGTCGCTGACCTGAGCAAATACCCCGAGGTTTTTCGCGACGCGGAAGAACCATCCAAAGGCCGCTTCTACAACTGTCCGGCAGGTTGGATCTGCGAACAGGAAAACACGGAGATGTTGAAGGAATACGGTCTTGAAAACACCTTCGTCAACTTCCGTCCGGGAACCGGTGCTGCCCTGGATGCCGCAGTACTGTCCAGCTATAAGCGCGGGGAACCGGTGCTGTTCTACTACTGGTCGCCGACGCCGCTGATGGGACAGATCGATGCAATACGGCTGGAAGAGAAGCCGGGTGTCGACAAAAACGTGGTGACCAAAGTCGGCATCTCCAAAGCCTTCCATGAGCAGGCACCCGAGCTGGTGGCGGTGCTGGAGAAGGTCAATATCCCCATCGAACTGTTGAATCAGAACCTGGCGAGGATGACCAGGGAACGCATCGAGTCACCCAAACTGGCCCGAATCTTCCTCAAGGAACACCCCGAAGTGTGGCATGCCTGGGTGGATGACGCGGTCGCCAGCAAAATCCAGGCGGCGCTTTAATCGGTAATGAGGGCAAGGACGCCCGCCAGCCATAACGCCTTTCGCAACACCGAATTCACGACTGACTTTCTTGCTTCTATCCAGAGGCAGCCTTTTTTGCGTGCGGAATTTTATGAACAAGATCAAATCACGAGCGGCTGTGGCGTTCGCGGCCAACCAGCCCCTGCAAATTGTCGAAGTCGACGTGGCACCCCCGCAAGCCGGGGAAGTACGGGTCCGGATCGTGGCAAGCGGTGTCTGCCATACCGATGCCTTCACCCTGTCCGGTGCCGATCCGGAAGGTATCTTTCCGGTGATTCTCGGCCACGAAGGCGGCGGTATCGTCGAAGCCGTGGGTGAGGGGGTGACCTCCCTGGCGGTGGGCGATCATGTGATCCCGCTGTACACCCCGGAATGCGGCGAGTGCAAATTCTGCCGGTCCGGCAAGACCAACCTCTGCCAGAAGATCCGTGCCACCCAAGGCCAGGGCCTGATGCCGGATGGCACCAGTCGTTTTTCCTGCCAGGGCCAACCCATCTTCCATTACATGGGCACCTCGACCTTTTCCGAATACACCGTGCTGCCGGAAATCTCCCTGGCCAAGATCCCCAAGGATGCACCGCTGGACAAGGTCTGCCTGCTCGGTTGCGGCGTGACCACCGGCATCGGTGCGGTGCTCAACACCGCCAAGGTGGAAGAGGGCGCCAGCGTGGCCATCTTCGGCCTGGGTGGCATCGGCCTGGCGGCTATCATCGGCGCCACCATGGCCAAGGCCGGCCGCATCATCGCCATCGATATCAACCCGGCCAAATTCGAGATCGCCAGGCAACTGGGCGCCACCGACTTCATCAACCCCAGGGAATACGCCAGGCCGATCCAGGAAGTGATCGTCGAAATGACCGAGGGCGGTGTCGATTACTCCTTCGAGTGCATCGGCAACGTCCAGCTGATGCGTGCGGCGCTTGAGTGCTGCCACAAGGGCTGGGGCGAGTCGGTGATTATCGGCGTCGCCGGTGCCGGACAGGAAATCAGTACCCGTCCGTTCCAGTTGGTGACTGGTCGCGTCTGGCGCGGTTCGGCTTTTGGCGGCGTGAAAGGGCGCAGCGAACTGCCCAGCTATGTCGAGAAGTCCCGCACGGGCGAAATCCCGCTGGAGACCTTCATCACCCACACCATGGGCCTGGAAGATATCAACCGGGCCTTCGACCTGATGCATGAAGGCCGCAGCATCCGCACCGTCATTCATTTCGATCGCTGATTCAACCACTACCACCCACCGTGTCTTTACCAGAGAGAACATCACAATGAGCATCTTTACCCATGTCACCGTCGGCACCAACGATCTGCAAAAAGCCCGCGACTTTTACGACAAAGTCCTCGGCGCGCTGGGCCAGAAGCGCCTCGCCGACCTCGATGACAATGGCTCGATCTGGGGACAGGACGCCCCGTCCTTCTTCGTGCTGAAACCGGCCAACGGCGCCCCGGCGAGCGTGGGCAACGGTGTCACGGTCAGCTTTGAAGCACCTGATCGCGCCGCGATCGATGCCTTCCACGCCGCCGCGCTGGCCTATGGCGGCACCGATGAAGGCGCACCGGGCCCTCGTGGCTGGGCGCCTAATGCCTATGCGGCTTATGCCCGCGACCTCGACGGTAACAAGCTGGCGGCGTACTGCTTCAAGCCTGCCTGGTAAGCGTCAGGGCGAGGCTTGATTCAAGCCTCGCCTTTCACGACGCCACGAAATCGACCCTTGGTCGCCTCTCGACTGCTCAGGCCTTTTAAGGTGTCTACTGCTCATTAGGGCCTGCAGATACAGAGAGGAGTGCATGATGAGCAACGAACAAATGGCACCCGAAACGAAAGGTGTCGCGGTGCAGTTACTCGCAACGATCGACCTGGGTCCCGAGATCGAGGGCATGGCCGGGCGCCAACTCAGGATGCGTTTGGTGACATCGAGCCTGGAGGCGTGTTCGGGCCGGTGCACAACCATGTCGACAGGCCGGGCATCGTCTACATATTGCAAGGAACGATCACCGATCACCGAAATGGAACGGCCACCGACTACGGGCCGGGAGTGGGCTGGCCTGAAGACCGGAACACCACCCACTGGCTTGAAAACAGGGGAACGGTCGCGACGTGTGAGATCTCGGTCGACATCGTCAGGCAAGCGTAAGCTCAGCGGGACATCCGCATTGCCAGCGGACCGGCTAGAGTCCGCTGCGCGCTCATTACTCTTCTTCTCTCAACACATTGATCCGTCCCGATTTTTCTGCGGCCAGCAGCATGGCATGGTCTTTTGCATTCTGATCGGCATAGGCGATGGCAAATTTGCCGATGGCCTGGTCGAAGGAATCCGTCTTGCCCAGGTAGCCACTGATGAGTGCAGCATCCCCGGATTTGGCGTGGGCACGGGCCAGGGTCAGGCCGCAGCACTCGGCGTACAGCTTCATTCGCGTGGCGGATATACCCTCGATGGGCGCTGACATCTTCATGTCGCGCAGCTGACGTACAAAAAAGTAGCGACCGTTCTGACTGCGTGTCCAGCCCAGGAAGATATCGCTGGACGACTGCATCAGGCGTTGCCCCGTGACGACACGTTGGCCCTGGTTCTCGTATTCGCTCTTGCCCGCATAGGGCGCCAGCACCGAGGGACAGGCTTCCTTGAATTGCAGCAGCAGCGGGTGATTTTCTGCGGAAAAGAACAGGCCGACGAAACAATAGGTTCCGACGCTACCGATCCCGACGGCCTTGACCGCAATGTCTTCGAGGCGATAGCGATCGAAGAGCACCCGCCGTTCATGGGGCAGCGACAATCGATAGTCTTGCAGCGTCAGGCGCACGTTTTTCATGAAGCCTTTTTCATACACATGAAACAGTATCGGGGGTTGATCGATCAGGCGCCGCCGTCCGCCGACTTCACTGCTGATCTTGGGATAGAGGTAATCGCCGACGCGCACCCTGGCCTTTGCGATCACTTGCTCGCGAAACTTCTTGATCTCTGAATTGGGCGCCATGTCGATGATCGATTGGGCATCCAGTCGGTCATACCAGACATCCAGTGGGCTCATCTTCGAATGCTGGCGCAGGCTTTCGCGGTAGGCTCGAACGCTTTCGACGGCGATGGCCCGTGCGTCTTTATCGCTGAGGCGGTTATCCCGCGCGGCCACGGCAAAACTGATCGCCAGGCGTTTGACATCCCACTCCCAGGGGGCTGGAAGCGTTTCGTCGAAATCGTTGATGTCGAATATCAGGTTGCGCTCAGGTGTGGCGAATAACCCGAAGTTCATCAGGTGACAATCGCCGCAGGCCTGCACCTGAATGCCGGTGGTCGGCGTCTTGGCCAGGTCATGCGCCATCAAGCCCGCAGAGCCACGCAGAAAAGTGAAAGGACTGCGCAGCATGCGGCCGTAGCGCACCGGCACCAGATTGGGCAATCGATAGCGGTTGGAGACTTCGAGGAGTTCGATGGGGTCACGGTGTTTGCGCGGGGGTTTCCATACGGCGTGATCCGCATGGGGCACGCGCTCGCGTACTTGTTCACCTTCGTACAGACGCTCCTTGCGCGAGTGAAAGACCAACTCGTCCCCGTGGTCTTCCGATTGCGCTGTCTTGCTATGGGCGGGGCTATTTTTGCGGGGAGGCATGTCCACTCCTTTGCTCAACGAAGTCAGACTCGCTTGGGCACGGGATCCGGGAATGCGACTGCTCCATCAGCCCACAGAAAGTGCGTGTGCCGGTTTCCTGAAAGCGGCGAAGTACATTGTTTCAAGCGTAGCAGCTCCCGCGACGGATCATGGCGCACCGGTAGAGGTAGAGGTTTTTTTCTTCCTCGACCGATGGCCCCGATCGTTGCGGCTCTCTGCTAGGGAAGCGCGTAGACCTTGAACAGTTTTTTCGCCATGTCGCTGATGCCTCCCAGGTAGGTATTGCAGGCCTGTTCGATTTCGCCCGACCTGTACATTTCGCTGAGAGCGGTATCCACCAGCAAGCGGAAATTTTCGTCGTCTCGATCAAGGGCCATCGCGATCGGTGAATACTCGAACACCCGATCCAGCAGGACCAGTTTTGCTGCGGAGGGGTGCGTGGCGAGGAGATTGCTCAGTATGACGCGTTCGGCAAAAAAGGCATCGGCCTTGCCTTCGGCGACCAGGTTGACACCCGCTTCAGTGTTCTTGACCGTGACCAGGGTGGCCACCACGCCGAGCAAATGCATTTGCTGGCGGATCCATGTCTCGGTGATCCCGCCAGCGGTGGTGACATAGGTTTGATCGGACAGCCCATGATTGACCGTCGCCCGCCAGGTCGGCCCGGTACGGGCGACTTTGCCGTTGAGGACATTGAGCAGCGCCTCGGGGGCTTTCTGGCGCACCACCACCGAAAGGCCGGCGGTGTAGATCGGTACCGAGTAGCTCACCTGCTTGCGACGCGCCAGGGTAGGTGGGCTGGGCGTACAGAGGATGTCGATCTTGCCCGTGCTGATGGCCGTTATCGCGTCGTCGACGGAGACCGGTTGGTAACGTACCTGCAAGTCGGGCAAGCCCAGCTCGACTTTGACGTTGTCAGCGATTTTCTGGCAAAGCTCGATCGCATAACCGCTGGCCTTGTCGCCTGCCTGGACACTGAACGGGGCCAGGTCCGGCAGGTAGCCGAGCGTGAAGGTGTGACTCGCCCGGATGCGTTCAAGGGTATTGGCATCGGCCAGTGCCGGCACCATGGCGAGCAGGCTGACCAGCAGCAAGTGAGTGGCTTTGATCCGTTGTACGTTCATATCCTGGCGCCCCGCATTCGAATGTCTGTGTTGCCTGAAAATTACAGCTGAGGATTGCCGGCACTGGTCTGGGCGGCGGGAGGCGGTTCGACAAAACGTTTGGAGAGGAAGCCATAGAGCAGGTAGCCAAATGCAAGGACGATGAGGCCACCGAATACGGCATCCTTGCCACAGGCATACAGGGCGTACAGCGAGTAGGCCACGGCGATCAGTAATAGCGAGGTGTTGCGGGTGTAGATCCCTTTACTGACCCTGGCTTTGTACATCATGACCAGCAGGCCCGTGGCGGCTGTCACGTAGGGGATCAGATTGGTCACTGCCGCCAGACTGACGAGTTTGCCGAACTGCTCGCTGGCATTGGGTGAAATGGTCGACAGCGCCATCAAGGTCTGCAGCACGCCGCAGGCAAGCATGCCGATAATCGGGGCATCCCGCGTACTGACCTTGCTGAAAAATTTCGGGAACATGCCCTGGTCAGCGGTCATCTTGGCGGTTTGCGCCAGGGTGAATTGCCAGCCCAGCAACGACCCGACACAGGCCATCACGGCCAGCGCCATGACGATGTTGCCGACCGTGGGATTGAACATGTGGGCATAGACGAGGGCGAAGGGTGCGGACGAGTTGGCCAGTTCGGCGTTGGGAATCATCCCCTGGATCACCGTCGTCGACAGTATGTAGACCACCGCCGCGCCCAGCGTGCCGAAGAGGCAGGCCAGCGGCACGTTGCGCTTGGGATCTTCCACCGCATCGGAAGCCTGCGCCGCCGACTCCATGCCCAGAAAAGCCCACAGGGTCAGGGGAATCGCCTTGCTGATGGCTTCGGAGATCGGCAGGTCGTTGGGGTTCCAGGCGGCAATCAGCACATCGGTCTTGAACCAGTACCAACCGATGATGCTCAAGCCGGCCACCGGGATGATGACACCCCACACGGTAATCGTACCGATCTTGCCCGTGATGCTCGGGCCGCCGAAGTTGGCCACGGTGGTGAGCCAGAGCAGGCCGACCGTACCGATGAACAGGGGAATGGCGCCACTGCCGAGCCAGGGCACGAACGCCGTCATGTAACCCACCGCAGAAATGGCGACGGCCACGTTGGCGATGCCCAGGGAGAGAAAATACAGATACGAGCAGAGGAAGAAGCCCGATTTGGCATGAGCCTCTTCGGTGTAGGCGGACAGCCCACCCGAGCGCAGACAGTAGATGCCGCACTGGGAAAAGCAATAGGCGATGGCCATGGAGCCGACGGCGGTGACGAGCCATGAGAGCAATGAAACGGCACCGAGTTGCGCCATGCTCGTCGGCAGCAGGATGATGCCCGAGCCCATCATGTTCACGGTCACCAGCGTGGTAAGCCCCATGAGGCTCATCTTCTTGCTTGAGTCGGCCATCGGGAACTCCTTGATATGCGCAACGCCTTGGCCCGAGCACTGAGGCCTTCGTTAACCAACCACCTTTTGTCTTTGCCGCTAACCACGTCAATCGCTTTTACGCAGGGCCAGTTATCGCAACATCATGTTCTTCGTTTGCGAGGGGTCGCCTGCGGATAACCTTAGAACATGGATTCACGCACGCCAGTGTTGCACCGCAAAATGGGCAGGATTGGCGAGACCCGCGAGTAGAGGCTGGCCAGGCTTCTCTACGTGCGGTCGCGTAAAATCATCCTGTCCATTGCCGGCGACACGGTTCGACCGACAAAGGACGGCGCCCACGTTGCAATGCCCCTCAAAAGGAAGAAGGTCCGGTACTTCCTTTATTCCTCATTCAATTCCTGTGGCGAAACCACCCAGACGCTGCACGGCATCTTGTACAGCAGATGTTCCACCGTGCTGCCGACCAACCGGTCCATGACACGATGCCCGGCCCGGCCCATCACGATCATGTCGATGTCATAGGCGGTTGCGTAGCTGGCAAGCACCTTCGCCGGATTGCCCATGATCATGCGCTGGCGCTCCGGCGGGATGCCGTTGCGCTCCGACAGTTCGCGGAAGGCATCAGCCTGTGCATCGAACAGGGTCTTGGCTTTGCTGGAAGAGAAAAACGTCGAGGCATTCTCGAAGCCGAATTCGTCTGCGCTGATGGAAGAGAGGTCATGGGCATAGACAACGTCCAGTTCGGCATGACAGGTAATCGCCAGTTTTGAAGCCTCTTGCAGAATCCGGTCATTGAAGCCCTGGTATTGCCCCTCACGATGGAAGGGGTCGATGGCGGCGACTATCTTGCGCGGCAAGGCGTGGTGCATGTGGCTGACGAAATGCAAGGGCACCGGGCATTCGCGCAGCAGATGAATGTCCAGCGGCGTAAACAACAGGCGCGACAGACGCGATTCGTGTGCCAAGGCCTTGATCAGTACAGCCATGGGCTGCTCTTTGAGATGGATCAGGATTTCCTGCAAGGGTTTTTCCACCCAGACCACTTCCGTGGTCACGTGCACCCCGATTTTGCGCAACGGCCGAGCCCGATCCTCCAGCCATTGGCGATGGCGTTCCACGTACCCGAGCCGCATCTGTTCCAGCGCTTGCTCGTTGACCATGCCGGCGGTCGCCAGCCCTTCGAGATAGTCGAACGCCACGATGTGCAATGCCGCGTTCGATGCGTGGGCCAGTGCGGCAGCCCGATCGAAGGCAGGGCTGTTTTCCATCAAGGGCGAGACGACCAACATGAAACGTGATTGATCCGACATGACCTGTCTCCTCTAGTCATTTTGCAAGTGTTGGGTCCAATGGCTGCGCTGCCATCGGGACGTGAAACCTTGCATTCATCCTGCGTCTATCCGGGGACGCGGGCTTGATCTTTGTCAAACCCGGGGAGTTACGACGATGCCGCCCGACGTCCGGTCATGCGTGGCGCGTTCAGTCATTGAAATTGTTGACCGTGATCAACTTTTGCTCAGTCACCCTGGCGCAATCTGGAGTTCGTGCTTATCGCTTGCGCACCTGGAACGAAAGCGTCCGGCCGTTGGGTGCGATCCACGCTGTCAATTTCAAGCACGGCAACGTCGCCGAGCCAGTCATGGCCCTGACCGAGGGACCGTGGGGTTGTCCCGCCTTGGCGCCCATTCAAGTGATTGCGTATTGCACCGTTGGGTGCGGGGGCATTTTCGAGGTTTTCGGGAGGTTTTCGATGATTATTGAGATCACGCAGAAGCAGGCAACCGGTGGCTGGATTGTGTACATGGACGACCTGGCGGTGGACTTCAACAGCCTGGAAGGCGCTCAGGCGTTTGTCGACCAGCTCAAGGCGCGAATCGATGCGCCGCATGTCTGGCCTGTCAGCACCGGCCGGACCTCTTTCACACGTCCATTCCCCGGGGGGCGATCTGCTTATACCCGGGACGCCAAGATCAGCGCCGACCTTGTGGAGTGACAGGAATCACGCTGCTACCGAGACAGGCGATTGAACGGGGGGGCTTGCAATCTTGCGTACTCAATCGCCCCGCGATGAACCGTTGGCCGGTACATCGCGAGGCGATGTATTACAGGTGCAGACGATGAATGACCTGGCGGGTGTCATCGGGATCATTGCGTGTCTCGAACCCCAGGGATTTGGCCAGGTCCCGCATCGGTGCATTGCTTGAGGCGTCCACCGAATACATCTGGTGAAAATTGTTTTTGCGTGCGGTCTTGATCAAGTGTTCCATCAGTAATGTGCCCAGGCCCAGATGTGTCCATTCATCGGCGACGGTCACGGCGCATTCACATTCATGCTCGGACGTAGCGGCATAGCGGGCGACGCCAATCTCAATCAGTTGGCCGTTTTCGTGGACCAGCGCGACGTAGGCGGTGCGCTGCTTATTGTCGGTATCCATCAGCTGGTCGAGCATCTCGGTGCCGGGCTCACTGATCTGCGAGAGAAAGCGCATGTGCCGGGACTCGGGCGACAGCCGCTTGATAAAGGCGTATTCCCGCTCGCGGTCTTTCTCCGTCAGCGGCCGGATCAAGACATGGCGGCCATCCTTGAGCGCTTCGATCCAGTGTTGTCCGGTAACTGCGGAGTAGGCCGCTGCGGCCCGATCGTTGTGGTCTTTGACGGTGAGCATGGGGTGATCCTCCATCCGATTTGAAAGGCAGGCGCACGGTGACGAACCGTACGGTTCATTCCTTTCTACGCCGTCGGCGGCGCTTGAATCTGATCTGGATCATAGACTCTTGCCGACGACGCAGATTTGCACGTGTTTGATGTAAATCAACGTGGGGCAGGGGGTAACGAGCGCAGTCTGGAACCTGACGGCGCTGAAGGGCCGGAACAGAGCGGAGGTGTGTGATGGGTCAATATCAACGTTTATTGCTGATTGCCGACCAAACCCTGCAACAATCTCCCGCCCTGCTGCGAGCCGTTGCGCTGGCCAAGGTGAGTGGGGCGGTGCTGGATATAAGAGCCTTTGTCGAACCGGTGCCGGTCGTGCATTTGTGGGAAGAGAAAACGGACGACGCCGGATATCAGCGTTACATGCGCCGCTATCGTCGCTGGGTTTCAGACGAGGTCGAACTGCTCGGCGGACAAGGGCTGGATGTCTCGGTGGAAGTGGTCTTCACGACCCATCCACTGCTGGACATCCTGAAAACGGTCGAAGAACTCAAACCCGACCTGTTGATCAAGGATGTCACCCTGGAGCCTGTACTCAAGCGAGTGTTCATCACGCCGCTCGATTGCCACCTGCTGCGCGATTGCCCGGTTCCCGTGCATCTGGTCAACCAGGCCCGTTACAGCTTGCCGCACCGGGTCGTGGCTGCCGTCGACCCGTTCGATCCTTCCACGCAAATCAGTGGCCTGAACGACACCATCATCCAAACCGCCAATGCCCTGGCCTTGCAATGCGATGCGCCGTTGCACTTGCTGTATGCCTACGATTTGTCGCCGGCCTTCAATGCCGATTCGCCGCTGGTGGGGGGTGGTTGGGGTGTGGACTTCATCGAAGAACTGCGTCAGTCCCTGCACCAGGCTTTTGTGGCCCTCGCGGATCGTCATGGGGTGCCGCCCGAGCGGCGGCATTTCGTCATGGGTTTGCCCGTGCCGGTGATCAGTGAGTTTGTCGAACAATACCTGGCGGATGTGGTGGTGATGGGGACCGTGCACCGAGTGGGAATCGATCGCTTGATCGGCAGTAACACTGAACGTGCGCTGTACTCGGTGCCGGGCAGCATTCTGGCGGTCAGGACGAGCGTCACGGGGTGAGCACGATGGCGCCATTGAACTGCCCCGCCCTCAAGCAGGCGAGTGCCTGATTGGCGTCGTCCAGGGCAAAAAGAGTGACGTCGCAATGCACGGGCGTGTGTTTGAGCTCTTGAAAAAATGCGCTGCCATCTTCGCGGGTCAGGTTTGCCACTGAACGAACGCTGCGTTCGCCCCATAGCAGCCGATAAGGAAACGCGGGAATGTCGCTCATGTGAATGCCGGCGCAGATCACACAGCCGCCCTTGACCGTCGCCGTCAGTGCCAGCGGCACCAAGGCACCGACGGGCGCGAAAATCAGGCTGGCGTCGAGCAAGTGCGGTGGCGGTTGATCCGAAGCCCCCGCCCATTCGGCCCCCAGGGATCGGGCATAGGCCTGACCGTCATGGTCATCCGGTCGGGTAAAGGCGTACACCTTTTGTCCACGGCCCCGCGCCACCTGAATCGCCAGATGCGCCGCCGCGCCGAACCCGTAGAGGCCCAGGTGGCGCGCGCCCCTGGCCATCTGCAACGCGCGAAAGCCGATCAGCCCGGCACACAGCAGCGGAGCTGCTTGAATGTCCGAGAGCACCTGGGGGATCGGGAAGCAGAAGCGCTCGTCGGCAACGGTGTATTCGGCGTAACCGCCGTCCAGATGACAACCGGTGAACTGCGCCTTGTCGCAAAGATTCTCCCGGCCCGACAGACAGAATTCGCACTGACCGCAGGTCCAACCCAGCCACGGAACCCCGACCCGCTGGCCGATCCAGTCCGCTGCGACGTCGGCGCCCACCGCCGTGACCTCACCGACGATCTCGTGGCCTGGCACCCGTGGCAGTTGCGCTTGCGCCAATTCGCCGTCCACCAGGTGCAGGTCGGTGCGACAGACGCCGCAAGCCAGGACCTTGATTAACACTTGGTGTTGGCCGGGTGTGGGGATGGGGCGTTCTTCCAGTTGCAGCGGTTCGCCGTAAGTACGTAGCACCATGGCGCGCATGACGATTCTCCAGAGGTGCAAGGGTTAGCGCACAGAACGATTACATCCGGCGACCAGTTGCTTGAGCCCTTCCATGTTCTGGATTTTGACGTCTCGGCCTGCGACCTCCACCAATCCTTGATCCCGCAGGTGCGCGATCCCCCGGCAGATGGTTTCCAGCCGCAGCCCCAGGTAGGAGCCGATTTCTTCGCGACGCATTTTCAGCACGAAGTCCTTGGCGGAATAGCCACGGATGCTGAAACGTTGCGACAGGTTCAGCAGAAAAGCGGCCAGCCGCTCATCGGAGTTCATGTTGCCCATCAGCATCAGCATGCTGTGATCACGCACGATTTCACGGCTCAGGAGCCTGTTGAGGTTGTGTTGCAGCGATGGCAGGTTTTGCGCGAGTTTCTCCAGTTGCGCAAAAGGGATGGGGCAGACTTCGCTGTCTTCCAGGGCAAACGCATTGCAGGCGTGCTGATCGGCGCTGATGGCGTCCAGGCCGAGCATCTCGCCGGGTATGTGAAAGCCTGTGACCTGTTCACGCCCATCGACTGACAGCACGCTGGTCTTGAAGGAGCCGATACGGACCGCGTAAAGCGAACGCAGGGGATCTCCGGTACGGTACAACGCAACGCCCTTTTTGACCTTGAAGCGTTGCACGATCAGCGTATCCAGCCGCTCGACCTCCAGGCTGCTCATGCCGATCGGCAGGCACAACTCCAGCACGCTGCAGTTGGAACAGGCAGCCTTCATATAATGAACGTGAAGTGGGTGGATTTCAGGCATGGGTCATGGCGCCTTGTTGGGTAACGTCAATCAGTCAAGCGTGACCCTCAACCTGTTGCAGGGAGTTTGTCGGAATGCCGAACCGTCCCGTGTTTCCGGGCTGCTTCGCTGCCCGGCAGCAGCAAACGCCCTTGCCACACGTGACTCTTCGCTCGTTCAATCACTTCACTGATCGGCATTAGCTTTATTGGGGGTGTACTAAGCATAGGTGCTGGTCATTGGGATGCCTCACTCATTCGTGCATTTTGCGGGATAAGTGACGAACGGGGAAAACGGGCGTACCGCTGGGTCGATATCGATGGATTCCAACGGCATTGAGCTTGAACATCGGCTTTGACATTTGATGTAAATCAAGTCTTGAACGTTTCAGGCTCCCAGAATCGACCAACAACTTCAGCAGGTCGGACGCTGGCGGAGAACTTCATGAGCGATTTTCTGAGTGACGAGCAACTGGAAGGGCTGGATGCCTATTGGCGGGCCTCCAATTATCTGGCGGTGGGGCAGATCTACCTCAAGGACAATCCTTTGCTGAACGTGCCCCTGACACAGGCACACATCAAACCGCGTTTGCTGGGCCACTGGGGTACGACGCCGGGACTCAACCTGATCTACACGCACTTCAACCGGCTGATCAATCAGTATGACCTCACGGTGCTCTTCGTCGCCGGCCCCGGCCATGGCGGGCCAGCGGTTGTGGCACAGACCTACCTCGAAGGCACCTACACCGAGCTTTATCCCTCGGTGGAACGCAATGCCAACGGCCTGCTGCGCCTTTTCCGACAGTTTTCCTGGCCATACGGGATCTCCAGCCATGTGTCGGCGCAGATTCCGGGCTCGATCCATGAAGGCGGCGAGCTCGGCTATAGCCTGGCGCATGCCTATGGTGCCGCGTTTGATAACCCTGACCTGATCGTCGCCTGCGTGATCGGTGACGGCGAGGCTGAAACGGGTACGCTGGCGGCCAGCTGGCATTCCAACAAGTTCCTCAACCCGAGGCGTGACGGCGCGGTGTTGCCCATCCTGCACCTCAATGGCTACAAGATCGCCAACCCGACGGTGCTCTCCAGAATCAGTGAGGATGAGTTGTCGGCCCTGATGTATGGCTATGGCTACGATCCCTATTTCGTTGAAGGCGATGATCCGGCGCAGGTGCATCAGGCCCTGGCCCGGACGCTGGATACGATGGTGCTGAAAATCCGCGAGATTCAGTGCGACGCGCGCCAGTCCCGACAGTCCGGCGCGTTGGAGCGGCCGCTTTGGCCCATGTTGGTGTTGCGCACCCCTAAAGGCTGGACCGGCCCGAAATTCGTCGATGGCCATCGTGTCGAAGGGACCTGGCGCGCCCATCAGGTGCCCCTGGCCGATTTTCAGCAGCCCGTTCATCTGCAGCAGCTGGAGGAGTGGCTCAACAGCTACCGTCCCGGCGAGCTGTTTGATGCCAATGGCGCCTTGCTGCCCGAAATCGCCGCGCTGGCACCGACCGGGCATCGGCGCATGAGTGCCAATCCCCACGCCAACGGTGGCGGGTTGTTGCGCGCCCTGGACCTGCCGTCGTTCAGCGACTATGCGGTGAAGCTCGAGGCTCCCGGCAGCCTGCGCGCCGAGGCCACGCGGGTACTGGGTACGTTTTTGCGCGACGTGATGAAAAACAATCTGGCCTCGAACAACTTCCGTCTGTTCGGTCCGGACGAAACGGCGTCGAACCGGTTGGATGCGGTCTACGAGGTCAGCGCCAAGGCATGGATGGAGCCGCTGGAGCCCGACGATGTGAACCTGTCAGTCGATGGCCGGGTGATGGAGATCCTCAGCGAGCAGGTGTGCGAGGGTTGGCTCGAAGGCTATTTGCTGACGGGGCGCCATGGCCTGCTGTCCTGTTACGAGGCGTTCATCCATATCGTCGATTCGATGGTCAATCAGCACGCCAAATGGCTGAAAACCGCCGCCGAGGTGCCGTGGCGCAAGCCGGTTGCTTCGCTCAATTTTTTGCTGACGTCCCATGTCTGGCGTCAGGACCATAATGGCTTCTCCCATCAGGATCCGGGGTTCATCGATCTGGTGGCGAATAAAAAGTCAGACGTGGTGCGGATCTACCTGCCGCCCGATGCCAATTGCCTGTTGTCGGTGACGGACCACTGCCTGAAAAGTCGCAACTACATCAACGTCATCGTCGCCGGCAAGCAACCGGAGTGGCAATGGCTGGATATTGATGCAGCCATCCGACATTGCCAGACGGGCATCGGCCGTTGGGACTGGGCATGCCGGGATGATCAGGACCCGGACGTGGTGATGGCCTGCGCCGGTGATGTGCCGACCCTGGAAACCCTGGCGGCGGTCACCTTGTTGCGCGAGTACGTGCCTGATTTGCGCGTCAGGCTCATCAATGTGGTCGACTTGATGGTGCTGCAGCCGTCCTTCCAGCACCCCCACGGTTTGCCTGACACGGCGTTCGATGAGCTGTTCACTGTCGATAAGCCGGTGATTTTCGCCTTCCACGGCTATCCCGCGCTGATCCACCGCCTGCTGTACAAACGCACCAATCATGACAATTTTCACGTCCGCGGCTTCAAGGAGGAGGGCGCGACCACGACGCCGTTCGACATGGCCGTGATCAATAACCTGGATCGTTATCAACTGGCACTGGACGTCATCGAGCGAGTCCCCCGCTTGCATGATCAACTGCAAAACGCGCGGTCGCGGTACTGGTCGACGATGGAAAAACACAAGCTCTACCTGATCGAACACGGGCAAGACATGCCCGAGGTGCTGAACTGGCAGTGGACGCCCGTGGCCGTTGGCTGAGGTCCAGAGGGGGGCAGGGCTGTGATAGCGAGGGGCAACGTCCGGCCCTTCGCTATTTGCTCTTCCAGTACTTCTGCATTTCGAGAAAGAGAAACGAGGCCGTCCAGGTGATGAGCACCAGGCCGGTCAACGCTTGCAGCCCGGTCAGGTACTTGAGATTGCCCACGGGTGAAATATCGCCGAAACCGATCGTCGTGTAGGTCGTGAAAGAAAAGTAGACGCAGTCCATCAGCGAACCATCGAAATTGCCCGTCAGGCCGCCCCATTCGCCGGAGCGCACCATCAGGTAATAGACCAGTGCAAAGCACCAGACTTCCATCGCGTGAGCCACCAGTGCGCCGAACACCCCGACGACAATCCTGAAACGGCTCCAAAGCTTGAGCCGTGGAAGCCAGTCATTCAGGCGTAACAGGCATTCGTAGTGGATCAACACGACGAGGATGACCACCAGCGTGTTGATCAAGGTGACTGCCAGCATGGAGGTTCTCCGGCGGTGACGGCTGCGTGGAGGTCAGCGCCAAGGGGGTCAACAAGACGGCTTGCTCAGGGCGATGTCGTCCACTGAGCCGGTGCCTTTATCCTTCTGGACCCGGACTGTTTCGGCACTTCTCGCACCCCCTTGACAGGTCGCCAGAACCCGGTTCTTTTTTACACCTGGGCAGGGTGAAGACATTGAGCTAAATCAACGAGGCTCGAGTGAGCCCCTGACTCATCGCCCGCGTGCCATGGCAACACGCCGATATCCCCCCCCTCTGCATAAAACGGATAGCGATATGCGCAAAGCGGATATTGCCACGCTGCCGGTCTCAATACCCTTCATTTGCATCCCGCGTAACAGTGCTGTGCATGGCGCGTAACAATGCGGCCGCCATCGGCGGACCCTTGCCTGCACCGCTCATGGCAGCACCCTGAAACGCCCAAACGAACAATAAAAAATAACAACAAGAGACCCATGCCATGCGAAAAATCGATGTACACGAGGTGATCGACAACGCACGTTTCAACCGCTTTCACTGGATGGTGTTGTTCTGGTGCGCCCTGATCATCATCTTCGACGGCTACGACCTGGTGATCTACGGGGTGGTCTTGCCGACGCTGATGAAAGAGTGGGGACTGAGCCCGTTGGAGGCCGGGGCGCTGGGCAGTTATGCGCTGTTTGGCATGATGTTCGGTGCGCTGTTTTTCGGCCCGCTGTCCGACAAGATCGGGCGCAAGAAAACCATCACCCTTTGCGTGATGCTCTTCAGCGGCTTCACCGTGCTCAATGGCTTTGCCACGAGTCCCACGACCTTTGGCATCTGCCGGTTCATTGCCGGCCTTGGCATCGGCGGCGTCATGCCCAACGTGGTGGCGCTGATGAACGAGTACGCGCCGAAGAAAATTCGCAGCACCCTGGTTGCCATCATGTTCAGCGGTTATTCGGTGGGCGGTATGCTCTCGGCGGGCCTGGGGATCGTGCTTATTCCAAGCTTCGGTTGGCAGGCGGTGTTCTATGTCGCGGGGCTGCCTTTGCTGCTGTTGCCGCTGATCATGTACTTCCTGCCTGAGTCGGTGGGTTTCATGCTGCGCCAAGGCCGCAACGAGCAAGCGCGCGCTGTCTTGCAACGCGTTGACCCGGCCTATGTCGCCCAGGCCAGCGACACCCTGCACATGGCGGAAGTGAAGGGCACCGGCACGCCGGTACTGCAGCTGTTCCGCGAAGGCCGCGCCATGCGCACGCTGATGCTCTGGCTGGCGTTTTTCTGCTGCCTGTTGATGGTCTACGCCCTGAGTTCCTGGCTGCCGAAACTCATGGCCAACGCCGGTTATAGCCTGGGCTCAAGCTTATCCTTCCTGCTGGTGTTGAACTTCGGCGCGATTTTCGGTGCGGTGGGCGGGGGCGTATTGGGCGACAAGCTCAACCTGCCAAGGGTACTGGCGGTGTTCTTCGCCATTGCCGCGGTGTCGATCACCTTGCTCGGATTCAAAAGCCCGACCCCTGTGTTGTACCTGCTGATCGCTATCGCCGGCGCCACCACCATCGGTTCGCAAATCCTGCTGTATGCCTGTGCCGCGCAGTTCTATTCCATGGCCATTCGTTCCACGGGGCTTGGCTGGGCGTCGGGGATCGGCCGTAACGGTGCCATTGTCGGCCCATTGTTAGGCGGTGCGTTGCTGGGAATCAGTTTGCCGCTGCAACTCAACTTCATGGCGTTCGCCCTGCCGGGTGCGGTGGCCGCCCTCGCCATGACCCTGTACGCCATCAGCAGCGAGCGAAACGCCTCCAGGGTTACCGCGCCACTGTCCACGGCCAAGGCCTGAGTCCGCAAGGAGCTGTTTGATGAAAGGCTTGATGCGTGACTTTTCGCTGTCCGCTGCGGTGGCGGGTTTTATTGCCACGGTGATCTCGTATGCGGGCCCACTGGTGATCATTTTCCAGGCGGCGGACGCCGCGCACCTGTCTCGCGAGCTGTTGTCGTCCTGGGTCTGGGCGATCTCCATTGGCAGTGCGCTGCTGGGCATCGGCCTGAGCCTGCGCTACCGCGTGCCGATCATCATTGCCTGGTCGGCTCCCGGCTCGGCCCTGCTGGTGGCGTTGCTGCCGGGCATCTCGATGAACGAGGCCGTCGGTGCCTATCTGCTGAGCAGTCTGATTATCTTTCTGGTCGGCATCTCGGGCGCCTTCGACCGCGTTATCAGCAAGCTGCCCGGCGCCATCGCAGCGGCCATGCTGGCGGGGATTCTGTTGCGTTTCGGCACGGGCCTGTTCGTGTCATTGCAAGGTCAGCCCGGGTTGGTGCTGGCAATGTTCGTCACCTACCTGGTGTGCAAACGGCTGCTGCCGCGTTACGCGGTGATGGCGGTACTGGTGGTGGGCTGTGTCATCGCCATGCTCACCGGCCAATTGCACCGCGAAGCCCTGGTGATCGGCCTGGCGACGCCGGTTTGGGTCACCCCGCAGTTCAGCCTGAGTGCAACCTTGAACGTCGCCTTGCCACTGGTGATGGTGGCGCTGACCGGGCAGTTCGTGCCGGGCATGGCAGTGTTGCGCGCCTCGGGTTACGCCACGCCGGCCAGCCCGATCATCGCCTGCAGCGCGCTGGGCACGGCGCTATTGGCGCCGTTTGGTTGCCATGGCCTCAACCTGGCGGCGATCACTGCCGCCATCTGCACTGGCCGCGAGGCCCACGAAGACCCGGGCAAACGCTATGTCGCCGGTGTGGTCGGCGGTCTCTGCTACCTGGTACTGGGCATCTTTGGGGCGACCCTGGTGTCGTTGTTTGCCGCCTTCCCCAAAGAACTGATCGCCGCCCTGGCGGGCCTGGCCCTGTTCGCTGCCATTGCCGGCGCCCTGGCCAATGCCATGGCCGTACCCCATGACCGCGAAGCGGCGCTGGTGACGTTCCTGACCACCGCCTCGGGCATGTCGCTGTTCGGCTTGTCCGCCGCGTTCTGGGGGCTGATTTTCGGCATGACCGCGCACCTGCTGTCGGGTGCGCGGCGGCCGCCCCTTACAAACTCCAGCAGCGCCCGGGAGGTGGCGCGCTGACCTGTATCCGCCACGCCTCACCTTTTCATAACAACAATAAGAGCACACCGATGAAGTCAACCATTCATGCGACTCCTACCCTATTGTCCACGGCTGTTGCCTTGGGATGTTCCAGCCAGTTGATGGCCGCCGAGGGCGGTTTTATCGAGGATGCCAGCGCCACCTTGCAGGCACGCAATTACTACTTCAGCCGGGACTACTCGGACATTGTCGGCGCTAACCGGCAGTCGAAGGCCGAGGAGTGGGCCCAGGGCTTTATCCTCAACGCCAAGTCCGGTTACACCCAAGGGACGATCGGCGTTGGCGTCGATGTCATCGGCCTGCTCGGGCTCAAGCTCGACAGCAGCCCGGACCGGGTCAACACCGGCCTGTTACCGGTGCAGAGCGATGGTCGCGCGGCCGATGAATACAGCCGCGTGGAAGGCACGCTGAAACTGCGTTACTCGAAAACCGAACTGCGCGTTGGCGAGTTGCAACCGAACTTGCCGGTCCTGGTTTTCAGTGACATCCGCCTGCTGCCGCCGAGCTACCAGGGGGCGAGCATCACGTCCGGCGAGATCAATGGCCTGACGTTGCAAGGCGGTCATCTGACTTCCACTCATCTGCGCAACGAGGCTGGCGACGAGAAGATGCAGGCGATGCTCAGCTACGTGCCTCAGCGCCAGGCCAGCAGTGATGCGTTCAACTACGGTGGCGGCGATTACGCCTTCAACGACAAACACACCAGCGTCAGTGCCTGGTACGGGCAACTGGAAGACATCTACCAGCAAGGCTTCCTGGGCCTGAAACACAGCCAGCCCCTGGGCAGTTGGACCCTGGGCGCCAACCTCGGCTATTTCGATGCCAGGGAGGATGGCAAGAAGCTGTTGGGCAATATCGACAACCAGGCATTTTTCTCCCTGCTGTCGGCCAGGTACGGCGGCCATACCTTCTACGTCGGCTACCAGGGCATGTACGGTGAAAGCGCGTTCCCTCGGGTATTTGCCAACATCTCGCCGCTGGGCAACGAAGTGCCAACCTATGAGTTCGCCTCCACCGACGAGCGCTCCTGGCAGGCGCGCTACGACTACGACTTCGCCGCCCTCGGCGTGCCGGGCCTGACCAGCACCGTGCGCTACATCACCGGCAACAACGTCGAGACCGGCAAGGGCTTTGAAGGCAAGGACCGCGAACGCGACCTGGACCTCGGTTACGTCGTACAGAGCGGCACCTTCGCGGGGCTTGGGATCCGGGTGCGCAATGCCATGGCGCGCTCCAATTACCGCACCGATATCGACGAGAACCGACTGATCCTGAGCTACACCTGGACGTTGCTGTGAGCCAACTGGGGGCGAGTATGAGCAATAAAGCCTGGGCACGACTGGCCCTGATTACAGCCGGCGGCGCAGTGGTGCTGCTGGCTGCCGGCAACGGCATGCACCTGATGTATGCCGGCATCATCGACCTGTTGCTGCTGGCGGCGGCGGTGCTTTATCACCGTCAGCCAATACGCGTGGTCGAGGTGCTCGTGCAGCGGGAGCCGGATCCCGTGGTGTCCAGTGCACCGGTCCCGCTACCGTCGTTGCCGGTGGTCGAGCCCGCCTGGCCGGGCGCCGAGGTAAAGGTGGCACTCGAACACTTGACTCGAGTCGTGCAGCAGACTGAAGAAGACATGCGCTTTGCCAACCAGCTGGCGCGTGGCGCGGGCGAGCGGGTACAGGCAAGCGCCGTGAGCATGCAGTCTTCGGCTGCCGTGCTGGGGGATCTTGATCAGTACCTGCAGCGCCTGGATCAGGTGTTCGATGAGCTGGGCAGCCAGTCGGTACGCATCGGTGCGATTGTCGGCAGCATCCAGGACATCGCCCGGCAGACCAACCTGCTGGCGCTCAACGCCGCGATCGAAGCCGCGCGGGCCGGTGATCATGGTCGGGGCTTTGCCGTGGTGGCGGACGAGGTGCGCAATCTGTCGCGCCAGGCCGCGGACTCCAGTGCGCAGATCCGGCAGATCGCCACAGGCCTGGAAAAGTCGGCACAGGATGCCCGTCAGGGCCTTGAACAGCTTAGCGATTCGACGCGTCTGGGCCTGGACAAGGCCGAGGTCGCGTTGCAGTCGATGGGGGAGTTACGCAGTGGTGCGGTTGCCCGGCTGGAAGTGGTCGAGCGCGTCATGCAGCGGTTGGCCGGTTTGCACGAGTTGGCCCTGCAGGCCAGCCGGATAGCGGCGTGAACGAGGTGCCTTTGCGGCGTCTCAAACGCCCGAGCAACTGCCCATCACCCGGTAGGTCATCGTGTGGGTTTCACCCTGATGGTCGATGTAGACCATGGTCGCCGGTACAACGTCGCAGGCAGTCGAGGTATCGGTGACCGAGATGACCTTTGCGATATCCAGGGATGGAGGTGTTGCGCTCGGGTTGCTTTCGGCGGCCATGACGGCGGTTGTGGTCAGGGCCAACAGGACGCTTAACAAGGTCTTCATGGTTTTCTCTGCGTGGTGTTTCGATGAGCCAATTCTATTCTTCTGCTGATAGGGATAAAGAGGGCCGTACTTGATGCAGCGTTACATCAGATGCAACAGTCGTTGTCGCCGGAGGATTCATGGACTTGCTTAACAGCCTGCGGGTATTTGTGCGTGTAGCCGATGCAGGCAGCTTTACCACCGCCGCACAGGCGCTGGACTTTTCCACGGCGCAAGTGTCTCGGCTGGTGGCTGATCTTGAGCAGCACGTGCAGGCTCGCCTGTTGCAGCGCACCACCCGCCGTTTGAGCCTGACCGAAGCCGGCGAACGCTTCCTGTTGCGGGCGCGGCAAATACTGGACGACATGGCCGAGGCCACCGCAGAAGCGCGTGGCGCTCACCTGGAGCCCAATGGCCGGTTGCGTCTGCACTGTTTGACCGGGCTGGGTGTGCTGATGACGCCGCTGATTGCCCGCTACTGCGAGCTCTACCCGGACGTGGTGGTCGAGATGACCTTGTCGCAACGCAACCCCGACCCCCTTGAAGACGGGCACGACGTGGTCATCTCCATTGCCCAGGACCTGGCGGATTCACAATTCGTTGCCCAAACGGTAGGGCGCATCTTCAGCATGCCTTGCGCATCGCCCGCGTACATCGCGCGTCGGGGCCTGCCGACCCGCCCCGAACACTTGAATGAACATTGCTGCCTGCGCATGATCGACCCGTTGCACGGCGATGAGTGGGTCTTCCGTGACGAGCAGGCTGAGCATTGCGTGGTGCCCGGCAAGACCTTCCAGAGCAACGTTCCCGAGGCGATGGTCAATGCCTCGGAGGCCGGGATGGGCATCAGCCTGTTGCCGTTCTACACCGCAACCCGGTCGCTGCGCGAGGGCACGTTGGTGCGCGTGCTGGGGGACCACCGGCTCAGGGAGCGCAACGTCTATGCACTCTATCCTTCCAAGCGTTTTCTGGATGCCAAGGTGAGGACCTGGGTGGACTTTCTCAAGGCCGAGTTGCCCGGGCTTTTTTCCGGACATGAGGTCATCGCGAATGATGTTCGGCACTGGGGAGTGGGCTAGCGCCGGTTTTTCCAGGAAGCCGCTTTAACATCAGCACCTGCTCTGCGCGGCGACGTGACTGCAAGACCAATGAGCCAAAAAGCCTGGAGACGTTACGAGCGCCCGCAATAGCGGTTTGCCTGGGCAGCCAGGCTTTACACCTGGCTTCTGCCAGGCATGTCGATGCCGTGCTGATGCACCCGCCGATACAGGGTTGCCCGGGAAATGCCCAACGCCTTGGCAGCGGCGGTGGGTTTCCAGCGGTGGCGGATCAGGGCGTCAAGCAGCGCCTGGCGTTCCGGGCTCGCGCAGCAGTCAATGGTTGGGCCATCAAGTCTGTGATCCCGCAGCTGCTCGGGCAGATGGCTGACCTGGATCAGGTTTGAATCGCACACTGCACAGGCATAACGCAGCACGTGCCGTAACTGGCGAACGTTACCTGGCCAGCGGTAGCCAAGCAGGCATTCCAGAGCCGCACCTGCCAGTTGTATCGGTTCCGCGCAAAGCGTCGATTCCTCAGCGAGAATCCGGTTGATCAGCGCCAGCCGGTCACTGCGCTCGCGCAAAGGCGGTAGCTGGAAGCGTGCACCGTTCAAACGAAAGTAGAGGTCTTCGCGAAACTCGCCCGCGGCGACCAGTCCCTCCAGATCGCGGTGGCTCGCGCAGACGACCTGAAGGTCGATCGCTTTGCTCCGTGAAGCTCCCAGAGGCGCCACTTCACCCTCCGCCAGCACCCGCAGCAGCCGGGTTTGCAAGGGCAGGGGCATGTCGCCGATTTCATCGAGGAACAGAGTACCGCCATCGGCTTGTTCCAGCAGGCCTTGCATGCCCTTGCTCAAGGCACCCGTGAAGGCGCCGGCGACATAGCCAAATAATTCGCTTTCGATCAGGTTCTCGGGGATCGCCGCGCAGTTCACCGCAACGAACGGCCGCTCGCGGCGCTGACTGGCCTGGTGCAGCTGACGGGCGAAGACTTCCTTGCCGGAGCCGGTCTCGCCCTGGATCAGCACCGGCAGGTTGCGGTCTTTGACCCGCACGGCAAGGCGCAGGCTTTCTTCCAGTCGCGGGTCGAGTTCGGCGGGTGTCAGTGCCAGTCGCGGAGCGTTGCGCTTCACCCGCCGTGGCATGTTGAGGCGACCGTGCAATTGCATGTGGCCAGCCTGGCTGTGCAACAGGCACAGCGATTCGTCACTGATCCGATGCAGCATCTGCTGATCGAACACCTGGCCAATGTGTTCCGGCAGTTGACCAAAACTGTGCAACAGCCATTGCCGCGCAGCGGGGTTCAATGCCTGCAAGCAGCCGTCGTCGTCCCAGGCGAGCAAATAATCGGGCTGGCTGTCGACGTAGCCGGGGCTACCGTGGGCCCGCAGCACCCAGTAACCCTGGGCGCTGCTCATGAAAAATGCCTGTTCGATTTCACGCGCGCTCTGCACCACCATCTGCCGGATCAGGTGTTGGGAGCGACGGTCGTCGGGTGAGCGCACCGCCGACACATCGAGCACCCCGAGCAGTTCGCCCTTGGGGTCGAAGACCGGCGCGGCAGAGCAGGTGAGTCCGATAAACGCGGCGCGAAAATGATCGCGTTTGTGAACAGTGACCGGCGTTCGCGCAGTCAGTACCGCCGCCACGCCACACGTGCCTTCCTCACCCTCCGACCAGCAGGTGCCGAGGTAAAGACCGGCCTTGCGGCAGTCATTGCGGATGGAGGTTTCGACGCGGTAGTCGATGGTCTGGCCCTGAGCGTCTGTGAGCAGGACGCAGTAGTCGGCATCGCGGACCCGACCGTGGAGGCGGGCGACTTCTTCACTGGCGATGCGCGAGAACAACTCCGAGCGCTCGCGGCATTCCTGCAACACGTTCTGCGAGAGGATCCGTGGTCCTTGTAGCGAGCCGGGATCCAGGTGGTGTTGCTCCATGGAACGGCGCCAGGAGTCAAGAATCAGGTCCGATACGGGCAGTTGCGGCAGGTGCCCGGCATTCTTCAAAACACGGCTGACGCAATCCACATGCGCCTTTGAGTGTGCGGAAAGCATTAAGGCCTCCGGTTCCATCTTCTTTTAGTTGTGCGGCTATTAAGCGCCGTTCATTGGCCACAGACAAGTGTCGGGTCAACCGGGGCCGGCGGTGAGACGCGACGTCTCACGGTCTCGCCGCCACCTCGTGCAGCCTGACATGACGCGTCTCATTCGGGATCGATTCCGGTCACCCATGGGTGGCCGCCGGAACGCTCTACGGCGGGCTTATGCCGGCGTTTTTGCAGACCTGGCACCGGCCTTGCTCTAGCTCTGGCAACCAGCCCGACTGGCCACCCAATAATAAAAAGAGGTGCCCGATGTCTTGCCGAAAGCCTTTCCCTGTTCTGCCGTTGGTGGCGTCATGAGTCGTGCGCCGCTGACCGTAGGCATCATTGCCAACCCGGCCTCCGGCCGCGACGTGCGGCGACTGACCGCCAACGCCGGGATGTTTTCCAGTACCGACAAGGTCTCGGTGATCCAGCGCTTGCTGGCGGCCTTCGGCGCCACGGGTGTCGACCGGGTGCTGATGCCCACGGACATGACGGGCATTGCCGCCGCCGTGCTGAAAAACAGCCACGGTCGCCAGGCGCGCAGCAGTCACTGGCCGGCCCTGGAGTTCCTCGACCTGACCCTGCGCCAAAGCGTCGAGGACACCCGCCTCGCGGCACGCTGGATGGCCGAACGCGGCGTTGCGCTGATTGCGGTGCTGGGCGGTGACGGCACTCACAAGGCGGTGGCCGCTGAAGTGGGCGACATTCCGCTGCTGACGCTGTCCACCGGCACCAATAACGCCTTTCCGGAATTACGTGAAGCCACCAGCGCCGGGTTGGCCGGCGGGCTGTTTGTCAGTGGGCGGATCCCGCTCGGGATCGCCTTGCGCCGCAACAAACGTTTGCTGGTGCGTGAGCCGAGTCGTGGCCTGTGCGAGATGGCCCTGGTGGACGTGGCGGTGTCCTCGCTGCCCTTTGTCGGCGCGCGGGCCATCAGTCGTGGGGCCGATCTGGCCGAGGTGTTCGTGACCTTCGCCGAACCTCAGTCCATTGGCATCTCGGCCCTTTGCGGCCTGTGGTTTCCCGTGTCACGTCAGGCACCTGGCGGGGCCTGGATGCGACTCGATGCGCGATCGCCCGAAGCGCTGCTGGTGCCTCTGGCGCCGGGCCTGCTGCAAGGCTGCGGTGTGCTCGCGGCCGGAAGCCTTGAACCCGGGGTCGCCCATCGTCTGTGCCTGGCCAGCGGAACCCTCGCCCTCGATGGCGAACGCGAGATCGAATTCAACGCCCATGACCGGCCCACGGTCACGCTCGATGCCGGCGGTCCGCTGAGCATCGATGTCAATGCGACCCTGGCCCATGCCGCGCAACAGCGACTACTGGCCATCGGCCGCGAGCACCCGCAACACCCTCTGAACCTTGAACCACAAGACACCCTGGAGAATAAAAATGTCGACACAGCTGACCGCTGATCAATTGCTGCATGCCTATCAGGTGATGCGCACCATCCGCGTCTTTGAAGAACGCCTGCACGTGGAATTTGCCACCGGTGAGATTCCCGGTTTTGTCCATCTGTATGCCGGCGAAGAGGCCTCGGCCGCCGGGGTCATGGCCCACTTGGGTGATGACGATTTCATTGCCTCCAACCACCGTGGTCACGGCCACTGCATCGCCAAAGGCGTCGATGTGTACGGAATGATGGCCGAGATCTACGGCAAGAAAACCGGGGTCTGCCAAGGCAAGGGCGGCTCCATGCACATCGCCGATTTCGAGAAAGGCATGCTCGGTGCCAACGGCATTGTCGGGGCCGGTGCGCCGCTGGTCGTGGGCGCGGCCCTGGCCGCCAAACTCAAGGGCACTGACAGTGTTGCAGTGGTGTTCTTTGGTGACGGTGGTTCCAACGAAGGGGCGGTGTTCGAAGCGATGAACATGGCCTCGGTGTGGAATCTGCCGTGCCTGTTCATTGCCGAGAACAACGGTTACGCCGAAGCCACGGCCTCCAACTGGTCGGTGGCCTGCGATCACATCGCCGACCGCGCAGCCGGCTTCGGCATGCCCGGCGTCACCGTGGACGGCTTCGACTTCTTCGCCGTTCACGAAGCTGCCGGTGCCGCCGTGGAGCGGGCCAGGGCCGGGGAGGGGCCGTCGCTGATCGAGGTCAAGCTGACGCGCTATTACGGTCACTTTGAGGGCGACGCCCAGACTTATCGGGCGCCGGACGAGGTCAAGCATTTCCGCGAGCACAACGACTGTTTGATGCAGTTCCGCGACCGCGTCACCCGCGCCGGGCGGGTGCAGGCCAGCCAGTTGGACCAGATCGACAGCGAGGTGGACCTGCTGATCGAGAACGCCGTGCGCAAGGCCAAGTCCGACCCCAAGCCGAGCGCGGCCGATCTGCTATCCGACGTCTACGTTTCCTATCCCTGAACGCCCCCTATAACAAGAATCGAGACTTTCATCATGGCGAGAAAAATCAGTTATCAGCAGGCAATCAACGAAGCGCTGGCCCAGGAAATGCGCCGCGATCCCAGCGTGTTCATCATGGGGGAGGACGTCGCCGGCGGTGCCGGTGCCCCCGGTGAAAACGATGCCTGGGGCGGGGTGCTGGGCGTGACCAAGGGCCTCTATCACCAGTTCCCCGGGCGTGTGCTGGACACGCCATTGTCGGAGTTGGGCTATGTCGGTGCTGCCGTGGGCGCCGCGACCTGTGGCGTGCGCCCGGTGTGTGAGTTGATGTTCGTCGACTTCGCCGGTTGCTGCCTGGACCAGATCCTCAATCAGGCGGCCAAGTTTCGCTACATGTTCGGGGGCAAGGCGGCCACGCCACTGGTGATCCGCACGATGGTCGGTGCCGGGTTGCGGGCCGCCGCCCAGCACTCGCAAATGCTGACCTCGTTGTGGACCCACATTCCGGGGCTGAAAGTGGTCTGCCCGTCGTCTCCTTATGACGCCAAGGGTTTGCTTATCCAGGCGATCCGCGACAACGACCCGGTGATCTTCTGTGAGCACAAAATGCTCTACAGCATGCAGGGTGAAGTACCGGAAGAGCTCTATACCATCCCCTTCGGCGAAGCCAACTTCCTGCGTGACGGCAAGGATGTGACGCTGGTCTCCTATGGCCGTACGGTCAATACCGCAATGGACGCCGCCCGCAATCTGGCCGCGCGCGGCATCGACTGCGAGGTGATCGACCTGCGCACCACCAGCCCGCTGGACGAAGACAGTATTTTGGAAAGCGTGGAGAAGACCGGACGCCTGGTGGTCATCGACGAAGCCAACCCGCGTTGCTCCATGGCGACTGATATTTCGGCTTTGGTGGCGCAAAAAGCATTCGCGTCGCTCAAGGCACCGATCGAGATGGTGACTGCACCGCATACGCCGGTTCCGTTCTCCGACGCTCTGGAAGACCTCTACATTCCCGACGCGGCGAAGATCGAGAACGCCGTGCTCAAACTGATCGAGTGGAGCAAGCGTTCATGAGCCAGATCCATACGTTGACCATGCCCAAATGGGGCCTGTCCATGACTGAGGGCCGGGTCGATGTCTGGCTCAAGGAGGAAGGCCAGGCCATCGCCAAGGGCGACGAAGTGCTGGACGTCGAAACCGACAAAATCTCCAGCAGTGTCGAAGCGCCTTTTTCCGGGGTGCTTCGTCGGCAGATCGCCCGCCAGGATGAAACCCTCGCGGTGGGGGCGTTGCTCGGCATCGTGGTCGATGGCGAGGCCAGCGAGGTCGAGATCGATGCAGTTATCGAGCAGTTTCAGGCCACGTTCGTGCCCGGGGGCAGTGCCGAGGAAGACCAGGGGCCTAAGCCGCAAAAGGTCGAGCTGGACGGGCGGTTGATCCGTTACTTCGAGCGCGGCGAAGGCGGGGTGCCGTTGGTACTGGTGCACGGCTTTGGCGGTGACCTGAACAACTGGATGTTCAATCACGAAGCATTGGCCGCCGGGCGTCGGGTGATTGCTCTGGACCTGCCGGGCCATGGCGAGTCGACCAAACAGCTGGAGCGCGGAGACCTGGATGAGCTGAGCAGCGCAGTGCTGGCACTGCTTGATCACCTGGACATTCCCGCCGCGCATCTGGTGGGTCACTCCATGGGCGGAGCGGTGTCGCTGAACGTGGCGCGTCTGGCACCGCAACGGGTACGGACCTTGACCTTGATCGGCAGCGCGGGTCTGGGAGAGGGCATCAACGGTGATTACCTGGAAGGTTTTGTCGAGGCGGCCAACCGCAATGCCCTCAAGCCACAGTTGGTGAAACTGTTCTCCAATCCCGATCTGGTCAACCGGCAGATGCTCGAAGACATGCTCAAGTACAAGCGCCTGGAAGGCGTGGGTGCGGCCCTGCGCCTGCTGGTATCAGGCTTGTTCAAAGATGGATGGCAACAGCACGATCTGCGGGGCGTGGTACAGGACGGCCAACAGCCCGTGTTGTTGATCTGGGGCAGTGACGACGCGATTATTCCGGCGAACCATAGCGCCGGGCTGAAGGCCCAGGTCGAGGTCCTGCCTGGTCAGGCACACATGGTGCAGATGGAAGCGGCCGAGCAAGTGAACCCATTGATTCTGAAGTTTGTGCAACAGCACTGACGCCCCTCCTGGCGGCCTCTCGCGGACTGTCAGGAGCAACTATTTCAAGGAGATGTCGCTATGAGCCTTCCAATCAATCCTCAACGCAGTATGCGTGCCGCTGTCTGGCACGGCCGTCACGATATCCGTGTCGAAGACGTTCCGCTGCCAATGGCGCCACCGGCCGGCTGGGTGCAGATCCGTGTGCAATGGTGCGGAATTTGTGGCTCCGATCTGCATGAGTACGTGGCCGGGCCGGTGTTCATACCGGTTGACGCACCGCATCCACTGACCGGGATCAAGGGCCAGTGCATTCTCGGTCACGAGTTTTGTGGCGAAATCGTCGAACTCGGTGCCGGGGTCCAGGGTTTCAGCGTCGGCGAACCGGTGGCGGCCGATGCCTGCCAACATTGCGGTACTTGCTACTACTGCACCCACGGCCTGTACAACATCTGCGAGAACCTGGCCTTCACCGGACTGATGAACAATGGTGCCTTCGCCGAACTGGTCAACGTGCCGGCGAATCTGTTGTACAAGTTGCCGGCGAACTTTCCAGCAGAAGCCGGGGCACTGATCGAGCCTCTGGCGGTGGGCATGCACGCAGTGAAAAAAGCCGGGAGCCTGCTCGGTCAGAACGTTGTCGTCGTGGGGGCGGGCACCATTGGCTTGTGCACCATCATGTGCGCCAAGGCTGCCGGTGCGGCTCAGGTGATCGCTCTGGAAATGTCTGGCGCGCGCAAGGCCAAGGCCCTGGAAGTGGGGGCGACCCATGTGCTCGATCCCAAGGAATGCGATGCCCTGGCTGAAGTGCGGCGCCTGACGGGTGGGCTCGGGGCGGATGTCAGCTTCGAATGCATCGGCAACAAACACACGGCCAAGCTCGCGATCGACCTGATCCGCAAGGCCGGCAAGTGCGTACTGGTGGGGATCTTCGAGGAGCCCAGCGAGTTCAACTTTTTCGAGTTGGTGGCTACCGAAAAACAGGTGCTGGGTGCGCTGGCCTACAACGGTGAATTCGCGGATGTGATCGCCTTTATCGCTGACGGTCGGCTGGATATCACGCCGCTGGTGACTGGGCGCATTCAGTTGGAGCAGATCGTCGGGCAAGGCTTCGAGGAGCTGGTCAACAACAAGGAGCACAACGTCAAAATCATCGTGTCGCCCGCTCGAGTCTGAAGCGGCTGAATCGCACGATGGACCAGGCTGGTCGCAAGCGCACAAGGGCTACGGCGTTGAGTACCTGCGGCGCTATTGCGACCAGCGCAACATCATCGAACGCAGGTTTGGCTGGTTGAAAGAGAACCGGACCCTGGATTTGAGACCCGTCAGCCGGAAACCGGGTTAGAGTGTTCATCAAATGTCTGTTCATAAGGTCCCTCCACTCGATTCGCATCGTCGCGCCACGCGTTTCCAGCGAACGAACCGGGCAAAAAAACCGTATATCAATCGTTACTTGAAGAATGAATCGTCCGCTGTTTGTTTCACTCGATGGGCCCAAGGGAACCGGCAAAACCACGCTGTTGGAGGCCGTTACGAAAGTACTGAGGGCCGACAACAAAATGGTGATCCGGCTTTGTGAGAAAAAAAGCGATCCCTACAGGGGTGAAACAATGGCCCTCGTCAACCAGCTCGTCAGAAATCCCGGCCGGGATTTGGAGTGGGGGGTTTGTGAGCGCTTTGCCGATAGCCGTGCCTGGATTTCCCGCCATGTGCTGGTTAAACAGCCACCGGGCAGCATCATCTTGATTGATCGCTGGTACCCGTCTGAGGCGGCGTTTCGCCGGATAATCCCGTTTGCAGAAATTCTACAGTTAAACATCGAGCGAAACGTGCGAGTGCCAGACCTGCATGTCGGGGTTGTCACCGCCCCTGAAATTTCATGGGCCAGGGCAGCGGCACGACAGCGCGGGCTGAGCAGTACGGTCATCCATAAGCTGGAAGAACAGGTCGCTTGTACCCACGCGTTCGAACGAGCGATTGCGGATCACGGCTGGGTGCTATGCCGTAATGAAGGAACGATCGAGGACGCCACGATGCAGGTTGTTTCTGAGATCTATAGAGTCCTTGGAAGTCCGGTAGATGCGGTTGAGATAGCTGAGGTTTAGATCATTGTGCACTGCCGGCATCCTCACCTTCCAGCCACCAGCGGTCGACGGCCTTGAGCTCATTGGCCTGGCGTGTGCACTGGCGCCATTGCGACAACGGAAACTGGCGGGGTTCGAACTGGCCATGGACGAAGGGGTAGCGCACCCGCCGCCACACGTTCGGGCGGTCGGCCCAGGGCACCACGTTGAATCGGGCTTTCAGGCGGAGGGGATGCCTGCCACCCTAACCCAAGACTCTTGTGCAACGCTACGTAGTCCTTGAGCCATTGCGCCTGGCGCTCGATCAGATCTTGCTGGGCGCTGTAGTGGGTGCGTTCGGCGTCCAGCCAGCCGAGTGCGGTGCTGGTACCGGCGCGGTAGCGTTGTCGGGTCAGGGTCGCAGCGCGGCTGGCAGACGCTTCGACCTGAGCCTGGGCCACGACATTCTGCCGATCGGTGCCAAACCGCGAGAGGGCCACATTGGCGTCGCGCAGGGCGGCCAGCACTATGGCGGCGTAATGGGCCTGCGCTTCGTCTCGGCGCGCCTCGGCCTGATCGACGCGTGCCTCGTTGCGGCCGAAGTCAAGCACGTCCCATTGCAGATAGGGCACGCCCAGCCAGGCGAGATTGTCCTTGTGCAGCAGCGAGCCGCTGTCGGTGGCAACCATGCTCAGGCTGCCGAACAGACTGACCTTGGGAAATGCCCCCGCTCGCTGCTGGCCGATGTTGGCCGTGTAGCCCGCCAATTCACGTTCGGCGGCGCGAATGTCGGGGCGCTGACGCAGCAGCTGCGCCGGGTCACCGATGGCCAGGTTTGCCGGCATCTCAGGCAAGGGTTGCGGTGTGCTCAGCCGGGAGTCCAGGGTCGCCGGTGCCAGGCCGCACAGCAGCGCCAGTTGATCGAGGGATTCGAGCACCGCGCCATCCAGCGCGATGATCGCCGAGCGAGTGGTCTGCACCTGGGTCCGGACACGCTCCAGATCCAGTTGCGAGGCCGTGCCGCCGGCAAGCCGCTGCTCGGTCAGTACCAGGGTCTGTTCTTCCAGCGCCTGGGACTGGCGGGCGAGGGCGGCGCGCTGTTGCTGTTCGCGTAAGCCAAGGTAGTCATGCGCGACTTCGGCGCTTAGTTGTACCTGGGCATCGGCCAGGTCGTGCTGCGCCGCTTGTGCCTGGGCTTGCGCGGATTCGACGGCGCGGCGGTTGGCACCGAACAGGTCGAACTCCCAACTGGCATCGAAGGCACCCAGGGTGAGGTGGGTGTCGGCACCGTTTCCGGCGGAACCTGCCTGCAGGTACGCAGCGCTCGCGCCCGCCTTGGGCAGGCTCTGGCCTCGTTGCAGAGCGGCACCGGCACGGGCCTGGCGAAGCCTGGCGCGGGTGACCTGCAAGGTCGGACTGTCGTGCAGTGCCATGTCGACCAGTGCATCGAGCTGCGCATCGTTCAAGGTTCGCCACCAGGCGTTGGCCTGAGGCTTGAGGTTCGACAGATCGGCAGGGGCGCGGGCGAAGCCTTTTTCGAGCGCCTTCGGGGCGACGCTGTCGGGGCCATGATAATCGGGGCCAAGGGTGCAGCCTGCCACGAGCAGGCATCCAAGGGTGAGACAGGTGGCGGCGTTGATGGATTTCATGATGTCAGTGCCCTGCCGTCGGGGTGCCCGTGGTCGGCATTTTCAGTAGGAGCGCCAAGGGAATGCACAGCAACAGCAACACACTGAGCACATGGAAGGTTTCCGAGTAGGTCATCACCAGCGACTGCCGGGCGATCTGGTTGGTCAATTGCGCCAGGGCCTGCAGACCGGCGTGGGCTGCGTCGCCGTGCTGGGCGAAAAAGCCCTGGGCAGTATCGGCAACCCAGGACTGGCCCAGTTCGGAGTTGGCCGTTACCGCTTCGCGCAGGCGTTCATCGTGCAAGGCGTTGCGCTGCTCGATGAAGGTTCCCATCAAGGCGAGGCCCACCGAGCCGCCGAGGTTGCGAGCCATGTTGTACAGGCCCGCGGCATCGGCCACCAGTACGCGCTCAACCGAGCCCATGGAGGCCCGGTTGAGCGGCATCATCGCCATGATCTGGCCAAGGCCCAGCAGCAATTGCGAGCGGGTGAAGTCATGGCCGACGCTGGCGGCCGTCAGGCTGCTGGCGAATACGCAACTGATCGCCAGGCAGCCCAGGCCAGTGACCACCAGCAAGCGCGCATCGACCCGGCCCACCAGACGCGGCAGGATGGGGATCATCAGAAACGCCGGCAAACCGGACATCAGCATCACTGCTCCGGATTGCTGGGCGTTGTAGCCGGGCACCTGGGCCAGGAACTGCGGCAACAGATAAGCCACGCCGTACAGTCCGCCGCCGATGACAAAAACGATCACGATCACACTGGCAAAGGCCGGATTGAGCATCAGGCGCAGGCAAACAATCGGTTGTTTGGCCAATCGCTGTCCGATCAATAGCATGATCACGCCCACCACGGTCAACAGGCTCAATTCGATGATCAGCACCGACTCGAACCAGCGCTCGCGGTGACCTTCTTCCAGCACCACAGTCAGTGCACTGAGACTCAGGGTCAGACCGACGATGCCCAGCCAGTCAGCCTTGAGAAATGCCGGCCAATGCACGCGGGCCTTGGGCAAGCCAAGGTTGAGCAGCATCAGCAACACCGCGCACGGTCCCAGGTTGACGAAAAAGCACCAGCGCCAGTCCAGGTTTTCGGTCAGCCAGCCCCCCAGCACCGGGCCCAGCAACGGGCCGATCAGCACGATCAGGCCGAACAGCGTCATGCCGACAGGCATTTGTCGGGGCGGCAGACGCGTGGCCACCAGCACTTGCGCTGTGGGGATCATCGCCCCGCCCGTGAACCCTTGGCCCAAACGGCCGATGATCATCTGCGGCTGGCTTTGCGAAAGCCCGCACATAACCGAGAACAGGGTGAACAGCACGGCATTGCCGAGCAAAAAGTTGCGCAGCCCGAACACCCGGGTCAACCAGGCGGCGAGGGGGATCATGACGATCTCGGACATCAGGTAGGCCGTCGAAATCCAGGTGCCCTCGGTGCCTGTGGCGCCGATCTGTCCCTGGATCTGCGGCAACGCTGCGTTGGTAATGGAAATGTCCAGCGTCGCCATCAGGGCGCCGAGGGCACCGGCACCCACGGCAATCCAGTCACCGCTGCTGGCTTTGGCGGCGGGCGCCGCCGATGCGTCAGCCACGAGTATCGACTTCGACAGTCACCGACAACCCCGGCAGCAGCATGTCGCGCCACTGCGGGTCGGCTTGCAACTGGATGCGCACCGGTACGCGCTGGACGATTTTGGTGAAGTTGCCGGTGGCGTTCTGCGCTGGCAACAGGGCGAATTGCGAGCCCGTGCCCGGCGCCAGGCTGTCGACGTTGCCATGCAGTACCACGCCGGGCAGAGCGTCGATCTTCACCGACACTGGCTGCCCCGGGTGCATGGCGCCGATCTGGGTTTCCTTGAAGTTGGCGGTGATGTACAGCTGGTCAAGCGGCACCACGGTCATCAACCGCGTACCGGGTTGTACGTACTGACCCACGCGCACACTGCGGTCGGCGACACGCCCGGCCAGGCTGCTGCGCACGATGGTGTCTTGCAGGTCTAGCCGGGACTGGCGCTGTTTGGCATCGGCACCTTCGAACTGCGCGCGGGCCTGCGTGATTGCCGCTTGCAGCGTCGCCAGGCGCCGCTCGGCGACTTGAACCTGCGCGGCGCGGGCATTGCGGCTGCTCGTCGCCTGCTGCCAGGCATTGCGCAACTGTTCCATGCGCTCCTCGGTCTCGGCACCGGTGCGGGCCAGCGGTTCATAGCGTTTGATTTGCGCGGCGGCATAGGCCTGGTTGGCAATTTCGCCCTGCAATTGCGCCTGGGCTTGAACGATGTCGGCACGCTGCTGCGCCAGTTCGGCTTCGCCACGGGCAATGTCTGCCTTGCGCGCGGCCAAGCTGGCAGCGGACTGATCCTGGGCGGCCTGGAAAGTGCGGCTGTCGAGGCGTACCAGCGGCTGGCCGACGCTGACAGTCTGGTTGTCGGTGACGTAGACCTCTGCGACCGAACCGCCCACTCGCGGTACCGCGGTCATGCTGTCGGCTTGCAGGTAGGCGTCATTGGTGCTCTCGATGAAGCGTCCGGTGGTCCACCAGTACGCGCCCCACAGCACCAGGCCGAGCCCCCCGGCGATAGCGGCGAGCCATACCCACTGGCGTTTGCGGGTGCGCTGGGGCTGGGTGGCCAGCGCTGTTTCGTCAACGGCCAGTATCGCGGTCATGTGAGTCTCAATTTTTATCAGTTGTTAGAATTATTACGATCGGTAAAAATATGTCAACTGATATATTTTCGGGTACGCTGCCGTTCTGTCTTGCCCAGGAGTTGTCCATGTCCACCCCCCCCCGGCGCCGCCCCACCAGTGAAGGTGGTTATTCGTGTGGCGATGAAACCAGCGCCCGAATCATCGAGGCCGCCCTGAGACTGTTTGGTGAAAAGGGTTTCGAAGGCGCGTCAACACGCGACATCGCCGAGCGCGCGGGGGTTAACGCTCCGGCGCTCAATTACTATTTCAAGAACAAGGAAGGGGTGTACCTGGCGTGCACCGAGCACATGGTGGCCTGCATCTGGGCCCACCTGGGCGAAACGCTGGAGGATGCCCAGGCGGTGCTCGATGGCGAGCCTGATGCGCCAGCGTTGATGGAGGCGTTCTGGTCGATCCAGCTGCGCGCTGCCGAGTACATGCTGATGTCCACAGAGGCCCACCCGTGGCGCCTGCTGTATGCCCGCGAGCAGGCGGGGCTGGGACCGACTTCCGGAATGGAGCAGGTCAACGAGCGCATCGGCAAGCCGATCATGGCGGTCAATAGCGCGATCATCGCCCGACTGCTGGGGCGCGCGGTCGTCGACGACGAATGTGCGATCCGCGCCATCACCCTGCATGGTCAGGTGCTGCCGTTCCATCAAACCCGCAGCAGTACGATGGACGCGCTGGGCTGGAAAACCCTCGACCGCGAACGCTTTGACCGGCTGATGAAGATCGTTCGCGAGCAGACCTTCCATCAGCTCGAAGCGTTGCGCCGGGTCTGATCGCGTTTCAGGCCTTGCCTTTCCACGGCACCAGGCGTCGCTCCAGCCAACGCATGCCCAGGTCGAACAGCAGGGCCATGGTGCCGATTACCAGGATGCCCATGATCACAACGTCGGTGGCCATGAATTTGCAAGCGGTCAGCACCATGAAGCCCAGGCCCGCGGTCGCCGCGACCATCTCGGCGGCCACCAGGGTGGTCCAGCCGAAGCCGATGGCGATACGCATGCCGGTCAGTACCTCTGGCAGCGCCGCCGGCATGATCACGTGACGCAGCACCTGACCGCGACTGGCGCCCATGGAGTAGGCGGCGTGAATCTGCTCGATGGCCACCGACTTGACTCCGGCACGGGTGCTCAGGGCTAGCGGGGCGAACATCGCCACCAAGGCCTTCGTACGCCAGTTTTCGTTGAACCTGCGTTGTGACTTGCAAGGCACCGGGGTGCGGGTCACTAACCTGGAACCGGGCTTGTGCGAACGCGAATTTTCGCTGGTGCGGTTTGCCGGCGACACCCGGAAATACGAAGCGGTCTACGCCAACGCCCAGCCGCTTCAACCTTCAGATATCGCCGAGACGATCTTCTGGCTGATGAACCAGCCGGCGCATATCAACATCAACAGCCTGGAGGTGATGCCGGTGACCCAGGCCTGGAATAACTGTGCGATTGAGCGGGGTGGGGTGGCCTGAGTTTCGACACGGTTGCTTGCTCCGACGGGCATCCGCGATCACCGTAGGGGCGAGGTTTTCCCGCGATGGTCGCGAACGAAAACGCGGGCTGCCTGAATGCCCGTGGTGACCGGCCGTTCTTCGCCAGCACTCCAAACACCACTGGCGATTACGAAACAGTCAGCGCATGGCGGTACTCAGTCCTGGCCGCATGGCTTGCCGTGCGTACCAGCAACAGCACCGAGCCCAGCACCGGCAGGCTCACCAGCATCAGCGCGTAACGCAGTGACTCCTGGCCATAGGCCGGCAGCAGCAGGTCGCTGAACAGGCCGACGAGCAGTGGACCGACACCGACCCCGAGCAGGGTACTGATGATGGTTTGCAGGGCCATGGCGCTCCCGCGCCGACCCGGGGGCACGAGTTGGGTCACCAGGTTGTACGACGGCGCGACCCACCACACGGCAAAGAACGCATACAGGGCGCACCAGAGCATTGCCGTGGGGATGGGCACATCGCCGATGCGGATCAGCACCGAGTCGGACCAGAGCAGATAGGGTATCAGCGCACCGAGCGCCGTCAGGTGGCCCAACACCGGAATGGACAACTGCCAGTGCGGGTGACGGCGGCTCAGGCGATCACTCAGCCAACCGCTGAAGAGCCCACCGATCCCGGCTGAGATACCGCAAATGACCCCGGCCAGTAGCCCGGCGTGTTGCAGCGACAAACCGTGGGAGCGCACCAGGAAACTGGTATTCCACATGCCGACGGCGTAGGAGCTGAGTGTGGTCAGGCCGCCGGCGAGGATCAGGCAGCGATAAGCCGGAAAAGCCCAGAGCTCACGAGCTTCGGCCCTCATGCCCAGCAACGGGGAGGGCGCTTGCGCGTGGGGCGTGAGGTCCCAGCGGCCTCGTTGTGGATCGCGGACGACAAAGGCGAGCAGGGCGCTGAACAGCAAGGCGGGCGCGCCAAGGGCAATGAACCCGGTGCGCCAGCCGTAGTGCTCCACCACCCAGGCGCCGATGCTCAAGCCGATGATCGAAGAAAAGGTGGGGGCGCTGGTGAAGCAACTGATCGCCAGGGAGCGCCGTTGCGGGGGATACAAATCGGCGATCACCGACAGCGAGGCCGAGGTGGTCGGCGATTCGCTGACGGCCACCAGCATGCGCGCAATGGCCAGCGCCAGGAAACTCCCCGCCAACCCACAGGCCATGGTTGCCCCTGCCCAGAGCAGGCAGGCCATGGCCAGCAGGCGGGTGCGTGGCATCCGATCGACCAGCCGTCCCGCGGGCAATCCCATGAGGGCATACACCGCCGCGAACGCCAGGCCGGAAATCAGTCCCATGGCCGTATCGCCGACGCCGAATTCCGATTTGATCGGTTCGATCATCACCGCGAGTATCTGTCGCCCGACGAAGTTGTCGGCGAACACCACGGCCAGCAGCAACAGCAAACCGTGGCTGCGCCAACCGGCCCTGGCCGGCGGCAGCGTGCTCCTCGGGTTCGCGCTCATCGCGGTGCCCAAAGATCCGGCAAGCCAGGGTCGCTCACCACAATCAGGCGCTTGAGCAAGACCTTCAAGGCTTGTGCATCGGCGGCGCCGAGCTTGGCCGCAAGGTCTTCCTCGACAGCCTTGGCCAGTGCCAGTTGATGCAGCGAAACTTCCCGGCCCTGCGCGGTCAGGACAAAACGCAAGGCATCGGCTGTCCCCTCGATCGCCACCAGGCGCTGGTGTTCGAGGAAGCGCATGCTGGCCAGGCTGACTTCGCGGCCGGTGTACGTCACGAAGGTATTGATTTCTTCGAGGGACAGGTTGTCGCGGATGCACAGAATGGACAGGATGAAAAAGGCCATTTCGTCCAGCTGCTGATGACTCAGCATCTGCCGCAGGGCATTGAGCACCTGATAATGGCCGCGTCCCAACAGATAGCCGAGCAAGTCCTCGGTGTAGCTGCATTCCGGAGGCGGCGGCGTGGTGGCCAGACGCAGCTCACTGCGGGGCTTGCGGGTCGCCAGGGCATATTGGCCGCTCTGGAACGCCAGTGGCGCGCGGTCGCTGTGATCGAACGCAAGCACTTCGCCGACAAAAATCACATGGTCGCCGCCTTCGTACTGGAACGCGGTACGGCACTGGAAACGCGCCGTGCAGTCCTGCAGCAACGGCGCCTCGCTGACGCCATTGTCCAGCTGGATTTCCGAGAACTTGTCTTCGCCTTGGGTGGCGAAGCGTCCCGACAGGGTTTCCTGTTCAGTGGACAGTACGTGGACGTTCCAGTGCTTGCCGCTGGTGAACACCGGCAGGCTGCGGGCCTGCTTGGACAGGCTCCAGAGCACAAGCGGCGGGTTGAGCGAAACCGAATTGAAGCTGTTGGCCGTGATCCCCACGGGGGAGCCGTCTTCGGACTGGGTAGTGATGATCGTGACCCCGGTGGTAAAGGTGCCGAGTGCGGCACGAAAAGCCTGGGGATCGAAACTGACGTTTGGCGTTGCCATGACTGGCCTCATGGAGTGGGATTTTCGTAGGGCCAGTATTGGTTCCGACACGCTATTAAACATCGTCTCAACGGACTAACAGATTCAGGCGTTCCTCGTCCGATCGGACGAGGCGGCGCGGGGGCAGGCGGGGCTAGGGTGGTGGCAAGCGCATCGGGCGCTTCCCGGCCATGGGGCCAGTACCTGCAAGGGGGCACGAATGAGTTCCGTCACATCATCCGTCGAGGGGCTTGCCAGCCTGTTATCCCGTCAAAAAAACGCATTCGCCGGCGCCGGTGCTGTGAGCGCTGATACCCGCCGCCGCCGACTTCAGCAAGTAATCGACCTGCTGGTGCGCCACCATGGGGCCCTGACCGAGGCGATCGACCTGGATTTCGGCGGCCGGCCTGCCGGTTTCACGCTGATGAATGATGTGGTGGGTGCCCTGGCTTCGCTCAAATATGCGCGGGACCATCTGCAAGACTGGATGCAGGATGAACCGCGTGCGCCGTTCGCGCCTTACGATCAGCTCGGCGCCAAGGCCTGGGTGATGCATCAACCCAAGGGCACGGTCGGCATTCTCGGGACCTGGAATGCGCCGTTGTATACCTTGTTCAGTCCCCTGGCCTCGGTCCTGGCGGCGGGCAACCGGGCCATCCTCAGGCCGTCGGACGTGGTACCGCGCACCGCCGAGCTCGTGGCGCAGCTGTTCGCCGAACACATCGACCCGCTGGAGATCGCTGTGGTCACCGGTGACGTCGAACTGGCCGAAGCCTTCAGCGCCCAGCCGTTCGATCACCTGGTGTACACCGGCAGTACCGCGACCGGGCGGCTGGTCATGCGCAACGCTGCGCTGAACCTGGTGCCGGTGACGCTGGAGCTGGGCGGCAAGTCGCCGGTCATCGTGACCGCCAGCGCCGACCTGAAAAAAGCCGCTTTCAGCATCGCCGTGGGCAAGGCCTGCAATGGCGGGCAGATCTGTGTCAATCCGGATCTGGTGTATGTACCCAGGGCGCAGCTCGAATCGTTCCTCGACGCACTGCGCGCCACCTATCGCGAACTCAACCCTTCGGTGGCCGGCAACCCGGATGTGGTGGCGGTGGTCAACCAGCGGCATCTGGATCGGGTCGAAGGCTATGTGCTGGATGCCCAGGCCCGGGGCGCCCGCATCGAGAGCGTGCCTGAACCCGTGGCGGCGAACGCCGATGATCGGCGCCGTCCGTTGCGCGTGGTGGTCGACCCGGCGCCGGACAGCGTGATCATGCACGAAGAAATTTTCGGCCCGGCCATGGTGGTACTCACCTATGACAAGCTTGACTGCGTCCTCGACGACATTAATGCGCGTCCGCGTCCGCTGGCCCTGTATTACTTCGGCGAAGACCCGAAAGAGCAGCAATACGTACTGGATCGCACCGTGTCCGGCGGGGTCACCGTCAACGACGTGATGATGCATGCGGCGATGCACGACGCGCCGTTCGGCGGCGTCGGCGCTTCGGGCTTGGGCCATTACCATGGCCACGAAGGATTCCTCGAATTCAGCCACCAGCGCACCGTGTTCAAGGCGCCGGCCCATGACCCGCGTCGCGAATGGGGACTCTTGCCGCCGTACAGCGAGCACTTCCTGACGGCCATGCTGGCCAGCGTCACTGCCGACTGACCCCGTGCGGGGCGCTACCGGCGCCCCGCACGCTGCACGAGACAAGCCATTGTTCATGTTCAAGACAATCACTATCGCTCAGCGTCTGTGGCTTTGGGCGTTGTTGGCCACATTGTTGTTCGTGCTGGCGGTCGGTTTCGGCGCCCACGGCCTGCAACAGGCGCGCGACAGCCTGCGAGCGATCAACGAAGACAACCTGGCGACGCTGCTGATGTTTGGCGAGGTCCGGCAGCGCCTCGATGAAAGCCGGCGCCAGGTCCTGCTCGCCATCCAGCAAGACCCCGAGGGCCCGTTGGTGGCGGCGTTCGATCGTCCCGTCGAAGCCACCTTGAGTGCAATCGAGACCAGCAACCGGGCGCTTGATCTACGCTGGGCGCAGTACCGCCAACGCACGCTGAGCAGTGAGGAACAACAGGCGGCCGACGCCTTTGCCGCGCACTACCAGGCCTGGAAGGACGAGTTGCAAATCCTTCTGGAAACGTTTCGAGCCGGCGACTTCCGATTGCCGGGCATTCTTTCATTCCTGCGCATGGCCGAGCCTGAGGGCGATGCCGCCGTGCTTGAGCTGGGCAAGTTGCAAGCGATCCAGCAGGCTGCGGCCGAGCACGCGTATGAAGCGGCGCAGCAACGCTATCGCTCGACCTTGTTGGCGTATCTGGCATTGGCCCTGTTCGGCGTGTTCGCGGGCAGCCTGACCGCGTTTTCCACCCTGACCCGGCTCAAGCGTGCCTTTGCCCAGGCGGGCGCCAGTGTCCGCGCCATTGCCGCTGGCGACTTGTCCCGGACCATCGAGGTCAAGGGGCATGACGAGTTTTCGCGGATGCTGGGTGACATTGCGGCGATGCGTGACAACCTGCACAGGCTGATCTCGCAAATGCGCGTGCTGGTCAAACGTGTCAGTTCTGAAGCCAGGCACATGGCCGAGTCCGCGGAACTGGCCTCGTTGGCCACCCGGCAGCAGGCTGATGCGGTGCGCGGCATCTCCAGCGCGGTCGAACATCTGTCGGGGTCGATCGGTGAAGTGGAGAATCATGTGGGCATGTCGCGCAGCATCACCCAGCACTCGGCGGCGCGTTCGGGCAAAAGCGAAGATTTTATCCGCGACATGGCCCGGGAGATGAACCGTATCAGCGATGTGATCAGCGATACCGCAGTGCATATTCGTGAACTGGAAGGCTATTCCGGTGAAATCAGCCATGTGCTCAATGTGATTCGCAGCATTGCCGAACAAACCAATCTGCTGGCCCTGAACGCCGCTATCGAAGCGGCGCGGGCGGGCGAGCAGGGGCGTGGGTTTGCCGTGGTCGCCGACGAAGTCAGGATGTTGGCGCAGCGTACCGCCCGCTCGATTGGCGAAATCGATCTGACGGTGCAACGCATCCAGGAAGGTACGCTGGCGGTGGTCGACGGTATGGGCCGGGTGGTGGACCGGGTGAATGACGGGGTCAGCCTGGCGCATCAGGCCGGCGACTCGGTGGCGCAGATTCGCAGTGGCACCGATGACGTGATCCGCAGTGTCGACACCATTGCCACGGTGATCACTGAACAGGTGCGGGTGACCCGGGAAATGGTCGCGCGGGTCGACAGTGTCTCGGCAGGCACCGGCGCGCTGTCGGCCGGCGCCGGGCGAAGTGCGATTGCCGCGTCGGACCTGGAACAATTGGCGCAAGAGCTGGATCAGCTGTCGTCACGCTTCAATGTGGCTTGAATGCCTGGCGGGACAGGGTTGTTCGCCGAAAGAAAAAAGCCGTTTAATCACCCTTAAAACAATAATTGACAGGGCGCGAGACCATTATGCAGAACGACGAGTACCGATTCATGACTGCCGAGCCATCCACTGCTTCCGACGCTGCGCAGAGCGGCTGGCCCCGTCGCAGCGTGCTCAAGGCCGGCGCACTGGCCGTGGGTGTCGGCCTCCTCGGGCGATTCGCCGATGCCCGTTCCGAGGGACTGTCCAACAGTGACTACCAGGGGCTGGACGCCTGGGCGATGGGCCAGGCGATCCGTAGCGGCGAACTGCAACCGGCGGACTTGCTGGCGGCCGCGCTGGCGCGCTGCCAGGCGGTCAATGGCCGGGTCAAGGCGGTGAACATGCTGCACGAGGACTACGCCAGGGCGTTGTTGGCCCAGCGTCGCGCCGCCGGTACTGAAAAACAGGGCGCGCTGGCCGGTGTTCCGGTACTGATCAAAGACCTCAATACCTATCTGCAAGGCACCTCGACCAGCAACGGTTGCCGTTTGTTCAAGGACGCGCCGCCCGCTCCCCGGACCAGTACCCTGATCACCCGCTACGAACAGGCCGGTGCCGTGCCCTTCGGCAAGACGACTTGTCCCGAGTTCGGCCTGACCACCACCACCGAATCCAAGCTGTGGGGGCAGACGTGCAACCCATGGAACCTGGCCATGAGCGCCGGCGGATCTTCCGGTGGCGCAGCGGCCGCAGTGGCGGCCGGCATCGTGCCTGTCGCCCATGCCACCGACGGCGGCGGCTCGATCCGCATTCCGGCGTCTTATTGCGGTCTGGTGGGACTCAAGCCCAGCCGCTATCGCACCCCCAGCGGTCCGGGGCATTTCGAAGGCTGGTTCGGTGCCAGTGTCGCCAACGTCGTCTCGCGCTCGGTGCGTGACACCGCGCTGTTTCTCGACGCGGGCCAGGGCCATGAGCCCGGTAGCGCCTATTGGAACCCACCGCTGTTGCGGCCTTATGTCGAAGAATTGCAGCGCGAACCGGGCAAGTTGCGGGTCGCCGTGGTTCGCCAGTCGCTGACCGGTGCAGCCCTGGAACCGGCGATTGCGACCACGCTGGAGCAGACCATCAAGCAGTTGCTGGGGCTGGGGCATGAAGTCGAGGAACTGACGCTGAACATCGACCCTGGCCAGTTGTTCGGCGCTCATGGCGCGGTGATCGGCACAGCCTTGCGTACGGCCATTCACGACCGTGAACTGGTGCTGGGGCGGGCTGCCACCGAGCAGGACCTGGAGCAAATCACCCAGATCAACCTTGGACGAGCCAAGATGACCACCGGCGAAGCCCTGTATCGCGCCCGGCAGTCCTTCGAAAGCATCGGCGCGACCATGGAGCAACCCTTCGAGCGCTTCGATGTGATCCTCTCACCGGTGACCGCCAACCTGACCCCGCAACTGGGCCTGTTGACGCTGGATCAGCCCTGGGACAGCTATGCCCATCACGCCATGGGTAGCGCCGGTTTCACCGTGTTGGCCAACGTCAGTGGACAACCGGCCATTTCCCTGCCCCTGGGACAGAGCGACAGCGGCATGCCCGTGGGCATGATGTTCACCGCCCGCCTGGGGGGTGAAGATGGACTGTTGCGTCTGGCCCACCAGTTGGAACAAGACCGCCCCTGGGCGGCAAGGCGCGCAGTCCTCTGAGACACCGCACACCCATTGTGGCGAGGGAGCTTGCTCCCGTTTGAGTGCGTAGCGCTCTCAAAAAAGGGGCCGCTGCGCAGCCCGACGGGAGCAAGCTCCCTCGCCACAACAAAGCGCTGTACCCCCAGGCAATCCCTATCAGCACCCGCAAGCGTCCTCTCCACACTGACATCTTCCTAGTCCGCTTTGACGATGAGCACGGCCCGTGCAGCCCCGATCATGGGTTGCACTCCGCCCGCGTTCGCGCAGCGTCGACGGCGGTTATTTCTGACCTCAGCTAATGGCACAACAATAATGACGGCTCAAGTTCAGTCTCAGACCCACTACGACGTGATTGTCGTTGGTTCGGGAGCAGGTGCAATGACGTCGGCGGTGTTCCTCGCCGACCAGGGTTTCAGCGTGCTGATCGTGGAGAAAAGCGATAAGTACGGTGGCACCTCGGCGATTTCCGGCGGCGGCATCTGGATCCCCAACAACCACTATTTTGCACGCCTGAACGGCAACGACGATTACGACACGGCGTTGCGCTATCTGAAGGCCGCGGCGGGCGATCAGGTTGAGGAAATCCGCCTGCGCACTTATCTGGACAACGCACCGAAGATGATCGAAGCGCTGGCCCGTACCAGCCGGGTGCGCTACGCGGTGGCCTCCAAGTACCCCGATTATTACCCGCACCTGCCGGGCGCCTTGCCGGGCGGCAGGACTCTGGATCCGGAATTCTTCGATACCAGCCTGTTGGGTGACGAACTGGCCAACCTGCGCAAACCATCGCCCTCGACGTTGCTCATGGGGTGCATCGCCTGGACCGCCCGCGATGCACACAAGGTCATGGCGCGCAGCTTTGGCTGGCGCCTGCTCATCATGGGCCTGATGCTGCGATACAAACTGGACTTCAAATGGCGTCGTAAAAGCAAGATTGATCGCCGTGCCTCGCTGGGCAGTTCGCTGGTGGCGTCGCTGCGACGCTCGCTGATGGACCGCAATGTGCCGCTGTGGCTCAACACCGATTTTTCCGGGTTGCTCACCGAAGGCGGGCGGGTCAACGGCGTCACCGTACGGCGTAACGGGGCCGAGATGCAATTGCACGCGCGCCATGGCGTGATTCTGGCGTCCGGTGGTTTTGAACAGAACCAGGCACTGCGTGAAAAATACCTGCCGCAACCGACCCGCATGGCCTGGAGTGCAACCCCTCCGGGGAATAACACCGGCGCGGCACTGGAGGCCGGGCTGGCGCAGGGTGCGGCCACTGCCTTGATGGATTGGGCCTGGTGGGCCCCGACCATCGCCGTACCGGGCGAGGAAAAACCCCGGGGGATCTTTGCCGAGCGCGCGTTTCCTGGCGCCATCGTGGTCAACAGCCTGGGGCAGCGCTTCGTCAACGAGGCCGCTCCCTACCTCGAATTCGTCGATGCCATGTACCGCGACAACGGACTCACCGCTGGCAAGTCGGTGCCGGCCTGGGTGATTTTCGACGGGCATTTCCGTTTCAACTATGCGATGGGACCGTTGATGCCGGCGCAGATCATGCCCGACAGCCGCTTGCGCAAGGAATGGCTGAACACCCTGTACTGGAAGGACGAGTCCCTCGCCGGGCTGGCCAGGCAGATCGGTGTCGATACCGTCGGTCTCGAAACCACCGTGGTCAAGGTCAACGAGTACGCTCGCACGGGCAAGGACTCTGACTTCGGGCGCGGCGACAATGTCTTCGACCGTTACTATGGCGACAGCACCATCAAGCCTAATCCGTGCCTGGCACCGTTGCGCAAGGGACCGTACTACGCCATGCGCCTGGATGCGGGAGACATCGGCACCAAGGGTGGTTTGCTGACCAACGAACACGCACAGGTGGTCCGCGAGGACGGTGCGCCTATCGACGGTCTGTACGCGATCGGCAACTGTTCGGCATCGGTGATGGGGACCAGCTACCCGGGCGCCGGCGGAACCCTGGGACCGGCGATGACCTTCGCTTATGTGGCCGCCAACCACTTGGCCAGCCGGCGATAGGAGGGGGTATGGCGACGTTCGATGACAGCTTTTGCACCCCCATCCAGACACCCCTGCAAGTCGCCGACAGCGGTGCATTGGTGTGGGACGACCATTGTGATGTGTTGATTGTTGGCTGGGGCGCAGCCGGGGCCTGCGCGGCGCTCGAGGCACGTGCCCAGGGCGCGGATGTGTTGATTGCCGACCGCTTTACCGGTGGCGGTGCCAGCGCCAAGAGCGGCGGGGTAGTCTACGCCGGTGGCGGCACTCGGCATCAGCAGGCCGCGGGCTATAACGACACCCCCGAAGCGATGTTTGATTACCTCAAGCATGAAACCCGGAATGTGGTCAGCGACGACACCCTGCGGCGCTTCTGTGCCGACAGCGTCAGCAACCTCCAATGGCTGGAAAGTCACGGAGCGCCTTATGGTCACCGGATGCCCCCGGGTGGCAAGACCTCATACCCGCCGGATGGTTATTTTCTCTACTACTCCGGCAACGAGCTGGTCCCGCAACACGGCGGGCCATTGCCGCCGGCACCCCGGGGACATCGTACCGTCGGCAAGGGGCAGTGCGGAGCCGTGCTGTATGGCCACCTCAAGGCCGCGTGTTTGCGTGCTGGCGCCCGGCCGCTGCTGCAAGCGGCGGCGAAACGCCTGGTGGTCGATGCTCAAGGATGCGTGCTCGGTGCCGAACTCTGGTGCATGCCGCCCGACAGTGCGCAAGCGCAGTTGCATGCGCGCCTTGCCGCTCGTGCCGAGCGCTTGCAGAATTTCGCCCCGGGTTACTGCAGGAAACTGCGGGAGCGGATCGGCCAGCTCGAACGGAATTTCGCCCGGCCAAGGCTGGTCCGCGCCAGGAGCGGCGTCATCCTCAGTACCGGCGGGTTCATTTTCAATCGCGAGCTGATCAAGCGCCATGCGCCGAAATTCCAGCGAAATTTCAAAGTGGGTGCCACAGGTTGCGATGGCAGCGGCCTGCGGCTGGGGACCAGCGTCGGCGGTCAGGGCTCGGGGCTGGAGCGGGTCTCGGCCTGGCGGTTCATCAACCCGCCGTACAGTTGGCACAAAGGCCTGGTGGTCAATCGCGAAGGCCGGCGTTTCTGCAACGAAGAAGTCTACGGTGCGACCCTGGGCCAACCCTTGATGGAAGAGCAGGGCGGCAAGGCGTGGTTGGTGCTGGATGCGCCCTTGCGCAAGAAGGCCATCCGTGAGGCCTTGTTTGGAGGCTATTGGTGGTTTCAAAGCTTTCCGGCCCTGGCCCTGATGCTGTTCAAGGTACGCAAGGGCAAGCACCTGAGCGAGTTGGCCGCCATTACCGGCATGAACGCGACGGTGCTGCGCGAATCGGTGCTGGCCGCCAACGCTGCAGCCCGTGGCGAGGCGCCCGATCCGTTCGGCAAGTCGCCGGGTGGGCGTCAGGTGCTCAATCATGGGCCGTTTTATGCCGTCGACATCTCCGTGACTAACCCGGTCTTTCCATTGGGTGCTCTCACGCTCGGCGGGTTGCGGGTGGACGAGGACAACGGCGCGGTACTCGACGGCAACGGGCTGGCGATACCGGGTCTGTACGCCGCCGGGCGCACCGCGCTGGGCATTCCTTCGCACCTCTATATCAGCGGTTTATCCCTGGCTGACTGCGTGTTTTCCGGACGCCGTGCCGGAGCGGCCGCCGCCCGGTTCGTGGACCAACAGCAGCAGGCCTTTGCACGAGAGACGACATGATGACGAACAACCACAACAACACGAATGGCCGTGTACACGGCAAGGTTGCACTGGTCACCGGAGGTGCAAAGGGCATCGGGCGGGCCAGCGCTCGCCTGTTGGCGGCGCAAGGTGCCCACGTGCTGATCAGCGACCTGGATGTCGCGGCGGGTGAGGCCTTGGCCGCCGAGATCGGTCTGGCGGCGACCTTTATCCGGCATGACGCCAGCAGTGAGAGCGATTGGCGCGACGTCATGGCTCATCTGCGCGAGCGACATGGCCGGCTGGATATTCTGCTGAACAACGCCGGCATCCTCCTGCACGCCAATATCGAGGACGCGACGCTGCAGGACTGGCACAAGGTCATGCGGGTGAACGCCGACAGCGTATTCATCGGGTGTCGCGAAGGGATCGCGCTGATGAAGCAAACCGGCGGTTCGATCATCAACCTGTCATCGGTCGCGGCCCTTGCCGGGCGCGACGATTACGTAGCGTACAGCGCCTCCAAGGGGGCGGTGGCGGCGTTGTCGCGTTCGGTGGCGGCGTTCTGCCGGCGCCGAAAATACCGGATTCGCTGCAATACGTTACACCCGGACGGCGTCCTCACCGACATGACCCGTGGCAGCTTCCCCCAAGGCCTCGATCCGACGCGCATGACCATCGACAGCGACCCTATGAACCGCATGTGCCTGCCCGAGGACGTGGCCGCCAGCGTGCTGTTCCTCGCTAGCGACGAATCGCGGGCGATCAATGGCGTCGAGCTGCGCATCGACAGCGGGCAGATGATCATGAGTATCTAGCCACCCGTCACGCGGTTTGTCTGCAGGCATGCAGACAGCCCGCGTGACCCTTGACGAGCATCGGGAGCAGGCTCGCGCCTACAGGTGGATGCGCTGGTTTTGGTGCCTGTACCTGCGCTCTGTGGGAGCGAGAAAGGATTCAATCCCCCGTGAATCGGGCCGGGCGTTTTTCGATGAAGGCTTGCATGCCTTCTTTCTGATCGAGCGAGGCGAACAACAATGCATTGGCCTTGCGTTCCAGCGCCAGGCCCGCTTCCAGCGGCGCGTCCATGCCCGCCAGAATCACCTCCTTGATCTGTTCGGCCGCCAGGGCCGGCATTGCTGCGATGACCCGCGCCAGTTCCAGGGCGTGGCTTTGCACCTGGTCATCGTCGACCAGATCGCTGACCAGTCCCGCAACCCAGGCCTCATCGGCGCTGATCGGCTGGCCGGTGAGCGCCATGCGCATCGCCTTGACCTTGCCCACCGCGCGCACCAGCCGCTGGGTGCCACCAATGCCGGGCATGATGCCAATGCGTATCTCCGGTTGGCAGAAGCGCGCGCTGCGTCCGGCAACAATCAGGTCAGCGTGCATCGCCAGTTCGCACCCCCCGCCATAGGCATAACCGCAAACCGCGGCGATCACCGGCTTCGGACAGTGCTGGATGGGGCCCCAGACCCGCTCGGTGTGACGCTTGTAGATATCGATGGCACCGACCCCGGCCATGCTGTTGATGTCTCCTCCTGCGGCGAACACCTTGTCACCGCCCGTCAGTACAATGCATCGCACCTGGGGATCGACCGCCAGTTCACTGAAATAACGCGACAGCAGTGCCTGCAATTCCAGGCTCAAGGCGTTTGTCGCTTGCGGCCGGTTGAGCCGCAACAGTGCCACGCCCGGCAGAGGGCGTTCGAGCAGAACCGGTGCAACGGATGAATCGGACATGGGCATCCTCAAGGACCAGGCAACGTATGAATGACCGCCAGTGTCCTGTTCGCACGGTTAAATTTTCATCGTCCGTTCAGACGTAGTTCGGCCCCGGATTCGTCCCTAGAGTGACCCTTGTCAGTAAACAAGGAGCACATGATGGAGCTGCATTCGAGTCTTGATTACAGCGGCAAGGTGGTGCTGGTCACCGGTGGCACCAAAGGCATCGGCGCCGGTATCGCGCTGGGGTTTCTGGCGGCGAACGCACGGGTGATCGTCTGTGCTCGACGCGAGCCGGAACAGCTGCCGACGCTGGGCGGCAAGAGCGCAACCTTCATTGCCGCCGATGTGCGCGACCATGATTCCCTGCAACGGCTGTTTGCCACCGTCGAGCGTGATTTCGGACGCCTCGATGTGGTGATCAACAACGCCGGCGGCAGCCCTGCAGCCGACGCGGCCACGGCCTCGCCCAGGTTTCATGAAAGCATCATCGGGCTGAATCTGATCGCCCCACTGAACGTCGCCCAGCACGCCAACCGGCTGATGCAGGCGCAAGTCCAGGGCGGTTGCATCGTCTTTATCGGCAGCATCAGTGCCTTGCGCCCCTCGCCAGGCACTGCGGCCTATGGCGCGGCCAAGGCCGGGGTCCTGGCACTGGTGAATTCCCTGGCGGTGGAGTGGGGGCCCAAAGTGCGGGTGGTCACGGTCAGCCCGGGTCTGGTGCTGACTGAACAGGCGCATCTGCACTATGGCTCCGAGGCCGGTATCGCTGCTGTTGCAGCCGGTATACCGGCGGCGCGCATGGCGGTTGCCGAAGACATTGCCAACGCCTGCCTGTACATCGCATCACCCCTGGCCAGTTACGCCAGTGGTTGCAATCTGTTGCTGCATGGCGGAGGTGAACGCCCCGCCTTTCTCGGGGCCGCCGCGCAGGTTCTGCCCACCTGATCGACCCGTGGCGGCGGCCGGGTCCGGCTGCCGCCTTCAATTTGAAGGAGACGACTTTGGCTGATCCACAATTGCTATCCGATGCGCGCGCCCTGGTGGGGCGCCAATACGGCCGCGTGTATGCCTGGGATGAAGTCAACGCACCGATGGTCCGCCAATGGTGCGAGATCATGGGCGTGGACAACCCCGTCTATACCGACCCGGCGTTTGCCCTGGGCACCCGGCATGAAGGGCTGATCGCCCCGCCGGCCATGTTGCAGGTGTGGACCATGGAAGGTTTGCACGCCAACAATTATCCGCCTGGCTCGACCGACGAGAACCCCTACGAGGTGCTCAAGATCATGGAGGCCCACGGCTTCATGTCGACCGTGGCGGTCAACTCCGAACTGACCTTCAGCCGGCCGGTGCGCATGGGCGAGAAGCTGTACTACACCACTCGCCTGGACTCGGTCAGCGATGAAAAAACCACGGCCCTGGGCACCGGTTTTTTCGTCACCCTGGTGATGAGTCATTTCGCTGAAAAAGCGGGCGGCGATGAGCCGGTGGGCGAACTGTTGTTCCGCGTCTTCAAGTTCCGTCCTGCCAATGCCCAGGCGCCCGCCAAACCGGATGCGGCGCCAGCCAGGCCCAAGCGCCCGCTGCCGGGCATGAGCGATGACACGCGCTTTTTCTGGGAAGGCTGCGAGAAGGGCCAGTTGTTGATCCAGCGCTGCACCGCGTGCCAGACGCTGCGTCATCCACCGGCACCGGTGTGCATCGAGTGCCACAGTTTCGACTGGGACACGCTGCAAGCCAGCGGTCGCGCCACTTTGTATTCGTTCGTGGTCATGCACTACCCCGAAGTCCCGCCGTTCGATTACCCCAATCCCATCGGCTTGATCGAGCTGGAGGAGGGCGTGCGCCTGATCGCCGGCCTGGTCGGTATCGAACGCGAAAACCTACAGATCGGCCAGCGCTTGCAGGTCGAATTCCAGACCTTCGACGACCAGCAGACCCTGCCTTTGTTCCGGCCGGTAGACGCCTAGGAGCCAGTCACCATGGATTTCGAATTGAGTGAAGACCAGCGCGCCATCGCGCAGATGGCCGACAGCCTGTTTGTCGACCATTGCCATGACGACTACATGCGCCAGTGGGACACCAGTGGCGAGCCGATGATGGCGCCATTGTGGAAACTGTGCATCGAGACCGGGCTGCAAGCGCTGGCCATTCCCGAAGAGCACGGCGGCAGCGGCCTGGGCATGACCGAACTGATGCTGGTGTTGCAGGCCCAGGGCAAGGCCCTTGCCCAGGTACCGTTGTGGCGCCACCAGCTGGCGGCCGCGACCCTGGCCCGTTTCGCCGCTTTGGGCAGTGCCGGATGGATCGCGAAGGCCGCGTCGGGCGAGGCACTGTTGAGCCTGTCGATTGACGGTTTGAGCAGTGCCTTGGGGATCGAGCTGCAAGCGACTGCGTGTGCCGACGGCTGGTCGATCAACGGCCGGGTCGCGGCGCTGTCCCTGGGCGACCAGGCCGACGCTGCGCTGGTCGTGGTTCAGGCCGAGGGCGAACCGCGCTTGCTCTTGCTGGACCTGTCCGCGCCACAGATTCAAAAGCTTTCAGCGGTGCTGACACACGGCGAAGCCGTGGCAGACCTGCATATCCAGGGCTTGACCGTGGACGCCGGGGCGCTGCTGCCGGCCGAGGCCGTCGACTGGCTGGAGTTGCGCAGCGTGGCGGCGCTGGCCGCCTTGCAATTGGGCGTGAGCGAAGAGCAGGTCCGCCGCACCGTGGCCTACATCAGCGAGCGCCGACAGTTCGAGCGCGTCATCGGCAGCTTCCAGGCGGTACAGATGAGCATGGCCGACACCCACATTGCCGTCGAAGCCTTGCGCTCGGTGTTGTGGCAACTGGCCTACCGCATCGATGCCGGCTTGCCGGCACCTTCCGAAGCCTTGGCCACTGCCTGGATGGCCTGTGAAGCAGGGCACCGGATCGGCCACGTTACGCAGCACGTACATGGCGGGATTGGCGTCGACCTGACGTACCCGATCCACCGTTTTCTCTATTGGAGCCGTGGCCTGTGCCTTGCCCTCGGTGGTTCGGCGGCAAGCCTGGAGCGCCTGGGCGACTGGCTCAACGATAACGACAAGCTGGGATGGAAATATGACCTCGAAGAACACCAAGCGCTTTGAAGACGTGCGCCCCGGCGAAGCACTGCCGGAACTGGCGGTGCCGATTACGGTGACCCTGATCAATGGCGGCGCGATTGCCACCCGCGATTACTTCCCCGGCCACCATGACGCGGACGCCGCCCGAACCCTGGGATCACCCCATGTGTTCATGAACATCCTGACCACCAACGGGTTGGTGCAGCGGTTCATCGAGCAGTGGACTGGCCCGCAGGCAGTCTTCACCTCGCTGAAAATCAAGCTTGGCGCCCCGAACTATCCCGGTGATTGCATGACCTTCAGCGGCAGCGTCACGCGCCTCGACGCCGATACCCGCACGGTGGAAATCACCCTCGGCGGCAAAAATTCCATGGGCAACCACGTGACCGGTACGGTCGCAGTGGTCCTGCCCTGATAGCCGGAGAGACACAGATGACTGATTCATCGATTTCCGGGCGCGCCGCGATCGTTGGCCTTGGCGCAACCGAATTTTCCAAGAACTCCGGGCGCACCGAATTGCGCCTGGCCATGGAAGCCACCTTGAGCGCGCTCAAGGATGCCGGCATCGACCCGAGCGAGGTCGAGGGGTTCAGTTCCTATTCCGTCGACAAGGTCCCGGAGTATGAAATTGCCCGTTTGCTCGGTTGCAAGGACGTGAAGTTTTTCTCTCAGGTGCCCCATGGCGGCGGTGCGGCTTGCGGACCGGTGATGCACGCGGCCATGGCGGTAGCGACCGGGATGGCGAAAGTTGTGGTGGTGTATCGCGCCATGAACGAGCGTTCCTGGTATCGCTTCGGCACCGGCAGCTACGGCTTCGCCGCTACGCCGACCTTCGATAACGTCAATTACGGCTGGTACATGCCCCACGGTTTCCACACGCCGGCGGCCTGGGTTGGCATGTTCGCCCAGCGCTACATGCACACCTATGGCGCGACCTCCGAGGACTTCGGACGGGTCGCGGTGGCGGCGCGGGATTTTGCCGCGACCAACCCCCAGGCGTTTTTCCATGGCAAGCCGATCACCCTGGAAGAACACCAGGCTTCGCGCTGGATCTGCGAGCCCTTGCACTTGCTCGATTGCTGCCAGGAATCCGATGGCGCGGTGGCGATGGTCATCACCTCGGCCGAGCGCGCCCGTGACTTGAGGCAGAAACCGGTGACCATCAAGGCCGGTTCCCAGGGCATCAGTCATGGTCAGCAAAGCATGACCTCGTTCTACCGCGACGACATCACCGGCCTGCCGGAGATGGGCGTGGTCGCCCGCGAACTGTATCGCCAGTCGGGACTCGGTCCGGATGCGTTCCAGACTGCCGTGATCTACGACCACTTCACCCCGTTCGTGTTGCCGCAGCTGGAAGAGTTCGGTTTCGTGAAACGCGGCGAAGCCAAGGAGTTCATTCGCGCCGGGCACCATGCCCGTGGCGGCAAGCTGCCGATCAATACCCACGGCGGGCAACTCGGCGAAGCCTACATTCACGGCATGAACGGCATTGCCGAAGCGGTGCGCCAGGTGCGCGGCACGGCGGTCAACCAGGTGGCGGATGTGCAAAACGTGCTGGTCACTGCCGGTACCGGCGTACCCACCAGTGGCCTGATTCTCGGCTCAGCCTAAGGAGCAGCTATGTTCGTCGACCTCACTCCCGAACAACATGCCCTGCGCCACAAGGTGCGGGACTATTTCCAGGCCCTGATGACCCCGGACATGCGCGATCAGTTGCGCGGCAAGGAAGGCGGCGAGCTGTTTCGCCAGACCATCCGCCAGATGGGGCGCGACGGCTGGCTCGCGGTCGGCTGGCCCAAGGCCCATGGCGGCCAGGGCTACGCGGCCACCGAGCAGTTGATTTTCTTCGAAGAAGCCAACATCGCCGGGGCACCGCTGCCGTTCGTGACCATCAGCACCGTCGGCCCGGCCTTGATGACCCATGGCAGCGAGCTGCAGAAGGAACGCTTCCTGCCGGGCATCGCCGGGGGCGAAATCATGTTCGCCATCGGTTATTCCGAGCCCGACGCCGGCAGCGATCTGGCCGTGCTGAAAACCACGGCGCGCCAGGACGATGAAGGCTTCCTGGTCAACGGCAACAAGCTATGGACCTCGGGTGCCGAATCAGCCGATTTCGTCTGGCTGGCGGCCCGCACCGATCCGACCCAGATGCGGCACAAAGGCATTTCGCTGTTGATCGTCGACACCTTGACCCCGGGCTTCTCCCACACCCTGATTCCGACCACCAGTATTCCGACCACGGCCACCTACTACGACAACGTGCGGGTGCCCAACGAGATGCTGGTGGGCGAGTTGCACGGTGGCTGGAAGCTGATTACCTCGCAGCTAAACCATGAGCGCCTTGGCCTGGGCACCTGGTCAGACAAGGTCGTGGCGCTGTTTCGTCGGGTCTACCTGTGGGCGCGAGCGCGCGACGAGCAGGGCCGTCGTGCCATGGACAAGGCCTGGGTGCGCAGCTCTCTGGCCGAGTGCTATGCGCGCCTTGAGGCGATGCGCCTGATCAACATGCGCATTGCCGCCGACCTGGAGCGCGACCGTATGGACGTGGCCCTGAGCTCGACCACCAAGGTGTTCGGCTCGGAGTCGGCGATCGAGATCCTGCGCAAGCTGGCGTCGATCCTCGGTGCCAATGGCTCGATGCGCAGCGGCTCGGCAGCGACCCTGCTGCAGGGCGAGCTGGAGTACGAATTGCGCAGTTCGGTGACCCTGACGTTCGGCGGTGGCACCAATGAAATCCAGCGCGAACTGATCGCCCAGTTTGGTCTCGCAATGCCACGCACCCAGCGCTGACGCTCGTCCATCAACAACAAAAAAACCGTACTCGCCCCGCCACGGGGCGGGTCGAAGGGGACTCTCATGAGCACTATCGAGCAATTCCGGCACGACACCCGTGCCTGGCTGGAGGCTAACTGTCCGCTGTCGATGCGCACGGGCATGGCTGAAGGCGATGTGGTGTGGGGCAGCCAGAACCCGCAGTTTCCCTGCGAAGACGCGCGCCTGTGGTTCGAACGCATGCGCGACAAGCGCTGGTTCTGCCCCGAGTGGCCGGTGGAATACGGCGGCGCGGGCCTGAACGACGAAGAGCTGGCGGTGCTGGAAAGCGAAATGCGCCGGATCAAATGCCGGCCACCGCAGATCAACTTGGGCATCTGGATGCTCGGGCCGGTGTTGCTGGCGTATGGCAGCGAAGAGCAGAAACGCGACCTGCTGCCGCCGATCGCCCGGGGTGAAGTGCGCTGGTGCCAGGGCTTCTCCGAACCGAACGCCGGTTCCGACCTGGCCAGCCTGAAAATGGCCGCCCGCGATGCCGGCGACCATTTCGTGGTGGACGGCAGCAAGATCTGGACGTCCTACGGCGACAAGTCCGACTGGATGTATGCGCTGGTGCGCACGGACTTCAGCGCGCCGAAACACGAGGGCATCAGCCTGATCGTGCTCGACATGCGCAGCCCTGGTGTCAAGCCACAGCCGATCGATTTGATCAGCGGCAAATCGGCGTTCTGCCAAGTGTTCTTCGATGGCGTGAAGGTGCCCAAGAGCCAGTTGATCGGGCCATTGAACGGCGGCTGGAACCTGGCCAAGTACCTGTTGCAGCACGAACGCAAGGCGATGTCGAAGTTCGGCGAGTTCAGCTTGCCATCGCACTTCGACCTGCTGGCCCTGATGCGCGAATACGTACCGGCACCACGAAGCCAAAGCGAATATGCGCTGCAGGCGCGGGCCACGGCCTGCGCGATGAACGAGCAGGCCTATAACCTGACCGTGCAGCGCATGGGCGAAGAGGCGCGGGCCGGCGATGACATCGGCGGCCTGATGTCGATCATGAAGCTGGTGCACACCGAGCAGGAGCGCGACAAGTTCGAGGTCTTGCTTGATGCCATGGCAGGGCATGCCTTCGGTTGGCAATGCCCGGCGTTCAGCGAGCAGCAACAGGCTATCACCCGAGCCTGGCTCAACAGCTACGCGTTGACCATTTCGGGGGGCGCCTCGGAAATCCAGCTCAATGTCATCGCCAAGCGCGTGCTTGGCTTGCCTGAAGCCAAGAAGCCTGCCGTGAAAGGAGCACAGTTATGAGCCTGCGTTATAGCGATGAACAGCGTTTGCTGGCCGACAGCGCGCGGGACTTTCTCGCCGCCCGCAGCCCGGTCAGTGCCCAGCGTCGACTGCGCGATGAGGCCGTGCAAGCGGGCTTCGACGCGCAGCTATGGCGCGATGCCGTCGAACTGGGCTGGAGTGCGATTCCATTTCCGGAAGACTTCGGCGGCCTGGATTTCGGCTGTAAGGGCCTGGGGCCGATTTTCGAATCCATGGGCCGCAACCTGTCCGCCACGCCTTTGCTTTCGAGCGTGGTGCTTGGCGGCTCGTTGCTGCACCTGGCGGGCAATTCAACGCAGCAGACGCAATGGTTGCAAGCGGTGATCGGTGGCGATCGGCGCCTGGCCCTTGCCGTGGACGAGCGCTCGCGCCATGAGCCGAGTCACATTGCTCTTGAGGCGAAGGTCGAAGGGCAGGGCTATCGCCTGCACGGCGACAAGTACTGGGTGGTCGACGGCCTGGGCGTCGATGCCTATGTGGTGGCGGCGCGTACGTCCGGACAACCGGGCGACACCCGTGGCATCAGCCTGTTCCTGGTGCCCGCCAATACGCCGGGCCTGACGGTGAGTGCCTTGTCGCTGATCGATTCACGCAATTGCGCACGCCTGCAACTGGAGGGTGTGCAACTGGGGAACGATGCGCTGCTGGGTGCGCTGGACGAAGGCTGGACTGCGCTGGAAACCGCGCTGGACCGGGGTCGCGCCTGCCTGGCGGCGGAGCTCCTGGGGATGGCCGAGCAATTGTTCGAAACCACCCTGGAGTACCTCAAGACCCGCGTGCAGTTCGACACGGCGATCGGCACGTTCCAGGTCCTGCAGCATCGCGCCGCGCAGATGTACATCGACTTGGCGCTTAGCCGCAGCGCCCTGATGGCTGCGCTCGCGACCCTGGATGACGCCAGCCTCGATGCCGGCGCGCGCGCACGACTGGTCAGCCTGGCGAAATGGAAAGCGGGCGATACGGCAGTCAAGGTCGCCAACGAAGCGGTGCAAATGCACGGTGGCATTGGCGTCACCGACGAACTGGATGTCGGCCTCTACCTCAAGCGCGTCCGCGTTGCACAGAGCTGCCTGGGCGATCGGGATTTTCATTGCGAACGCTACGCCGCCCTTGCCTAGGAGCCAGGCTTGCCGGCGAACGCGGCGACGCGGTGTACCCGATACACCGCTTTCGCGGGCAAGCCTTCCTCCTGCAAAGGCGTCGTACCCAATTTGGAGATTCACCGCAGACCCACAGGCCTTCCGCCCGTTCTGGAGAAAATAAAAATGAGCATTGAACGCTGGCAAACCGCGTGGCGGCAATTGATCGCCCCCGGTTCGCCCTTTGAAGTGGTGACGCCGGAGGATGGCGGGCCACGCCATTTCCGTCACGCCGCGTGTGACCTGTTGCAAGTGATCGACGCGGGTCGGGTCCACGGCGACCGTGAGTTTCTTGTCTGGCAGTCGCAACGCCTGACCTTCAATCAGTATTACGATCAGGTTGATCGCCTTGCCGGGCAACTCGTCGCTCGATTCGGCCTGCAACCGGGCGAGCGGGTGGCGATTGCCATGCGTAACCAGCCGGCCTGGCTGGTGGCCTTCGCCGCGATCCTGCGCTGTGGCGGTGTATGTGTGCCGCTCAACAGCTGGGGCCTGCGCGATGAACTGCAATACGCGTTGCAGGACAGCGGCGCGCGCGTGCTGATAGGTGACGAAGCGCGCCTGGACACCTTGCGCGAAGACCTGGCGCATGAGCAGCGGGCGACCATTGTCGTCGGTGCGCAGGGTGTGTTGCCCGAATACTGCCTGAGTTACGAAGACCTGATCAGCGAACCGGCTGTCGCGTTGCTAGCCCTGGAAGTCGACCCTGATGCGCCAGCGCTGATTCTCTATACCTCGGGCACGACCAGTCGTGCCAAGGGCGTGGTGTCCAGTCACCGGGCGATCTGCCAGGCGCTGGCCGCGCTGGAATTCCAGGGTGCGTTCTGCGCCATGAGTTCGCCCGAGCGAGTCGGCGTGGTGATCAACAGCGGTTTTGCCCCCACGACCCTGGCGGCGGTCCCGCTTTTCCATGTCAGTGGCTTGCATGCGCAGTTCTTGTCGGCACTGCGCGGTGGTCGACGCTTGATGCTGATGTACAAGTGGGATGTCGAACGCGCCATCGACCTGATTCGCGACGAGCGCTGCACCCAGTTCAATGGTGCACCCATGATGATGCAGCAATTGCTCGCCTCGCCGCGTTTCGGCAGCGAGCAAACCGCCAGCCTGTTTGGCCTGGGCCTGGGCGGCGGTGCGTCATCGGCCAGCGTGCTCGACGACATGCTCAGGATCAAGCCCGATGTCATTGGCGGTGCCGGCTACGGCCTGACCGAAAGCAACGGGATTGGCGCGGCGATTGGTGGCGACCCGTTTGTCTACAAGCCGGCATCGGCGGGGTGGGCGCTGCCGATCGTTGATATCCGCATCGGGGACAGCCCCGACCAGGCGCAGTCGGCGGACACCCGCGGTGTGATCTGGCTGCGTTCGCCAACACTGATGAGCGCCTACTGGAACCTGCCCGAGGCCACTGCGCAAAGCCTGCGCAACGGTTGGCTCGACACCGGCGATATCGGCTATCTCGATGATGAGGGGTTTCTCCACATCACCGGCAGGGTCAAGGAACTGATCAACCGTGGCGGCGAGAAGATTTCCGCCGCCGAGATCGAAACCTGCGTCCTTGATATGCCTGGCGTGCTGGAAGCGGCGGCGTTCGCCATCGCCGACCCGCTACTGGGCGAAACGGTCGGGCTGGCAGTGCATGGCCAGGCATCGACGTTGCCTGGGGAGGCGCAAGTCTGCGCCTTCATCGCCAAGCGCCTGGCCGCGTACAAAGTGCCGGCGCAGGTGTACCGGGTACTCCAGCCCTTGCCCCGCAATGCCACTGGCAAGGTGCTCAAGGCGCAACTGCAAGAAAGTTTGGGCGCCTGACGCCTTCTTAGTCTTTCCGGACGATGTTGGGGCCGGCAGAACACGAACAATGGGTCATCCACAGAGCCTTATCAGCGTAGGAGGCAACACATGAAAATAACAAGAACAGGTCTCATGCTCGCGGTCGCATTCACAGCCAATAGCGGGCTGACGGGTTATGCGTACGCCGAGGTCTCACCTGAGGAAGCCGCCAGGCTGGGCAAGGATCTGACGTGCGTCGGCGCCGTGCAAGCGGGTAACGCCGAAGGCACCATTCCGCCTTATACCGGCAAGTATCTGGGTGAAGTGCCGGGCTGGAATCACGTGAAGTACTCCGGTGACCAACCCGTTGATCCTTACGCAGCCGAGAAGCCGATCCTGGTGATCACTGCGCAGAACATGAGTCAGTACGAGTCACATCTGACCGAAGGGCAGAAGGCGCTGCTCAAGAAGTATCCGACCACCTACAAAATGAACATTTACCCGGGCCACCGGGATTTCCGCTACCCCGATTACGTCTGTCGCCGCGTGATGGACAACGCGCTGCACGCCAAGCTGGTCAATGATGGCGCCGGTTTCACCGGGATTGGCCAGGTACCGTTCCCGATCCCGAAGAACGGCACCGAAGTGTTGTGGAACCACCAGCTACCGGCACGTGCCTACACCGAGGAAAAAACCACGGACCTGGCCTCGGTCCTGCCCAATGGCAGCATCGGCTGGGGACGTGCGTACGCGCGTAACCTGTCGTTGGCCAACTCGCCGACCACCGACCCGCGGACCGAAGAAAAGCTATCGGCCATGAGTAACAACATGACCCTCAAGCCGGCCCGCGACAACGGCACCCTCAGCATTGCCCATGAACCCTACAACTACGGCACCGATGCGCGTCAGGCCTGGTCCTACAGCCCGTCGACCCGACGCGTAAGGCAATTGCCGGGCTATGGTTTCGATCAGCCGATGATCGGCACCAACGGCACCATGACCATCGACGAAGACCGCTTGTTCAACGGTTCGCCGGAACGCTACACCTGGAAACTGATCGGCAAGCGCGAAATCTACAGCCCGGCCAACGCGTTCAAGGCGAACACCGGGACCGTCAAGTACGCCGACATCCTGACACCCAACCATCCCAACCCTGATTTCATGCGTTATGAGTTGCGCCGCGTGTGGGTGCTGGAAGCCAACTTGAAGGAAGGTTTTCGCCACGTCTATGCCAAGCGCGTGCTGTTCATCGACGAAGACACCTGGAACGCAGTGATGGCCGACAACTACGACGCCCGCGGGCAGCTGTGGAAACACGCCATGATCAACTACTTCTACCACCCGGACATGAGCGGCTGGCAGGCCGGTTCGCAGTTCTTCATGGACCTGAACTCCGGCCAGTACACCGGTTATGGCATGACTAACGAGTCGAAGAAGGGGCCAATCCTCAACGAAGGCAAATTCACCCCTGACCAGTACACCGCAGACGCGGCGCGGGCTATCGGGCGGTAATCATTTCGGCAATGTCCGTTGACCAAGCCCTGCCGGTTTCCGGCGGGGCTTTTTTACGCCTTTCTCATCGGTGGTGAGCGCACCGCATCGCAGCATGGCAGATGGCTTTCATGACCGCGCCTTGCGCCGTGAGGAAAACCTGCAGGCGCTGGCCCGGTGACCTACACCACCCAATGCGCCCTCAAGTCCCCCGGCATGTCCAGTTTCGAATAGTCACGAAAACTGAACCGCCATACCCCATCGACACGTTCGAATTCATCCAGATAACGCCCGGCGGCGATGGGCTGCAAAGGCAGGTCTTCAGTTGCCTGCAGCACCGTGTAACAGGCGCGGATTGTCGCCGTTCCGGACGCCTCGTCAATGTCGATGATGGGGTTGCTGATGACGTGTCGGGTGCGCGGCGTGCCGCACGGGTAGAGCTTGATACGCTGCTGCCAGAGGCGCAGCAGGGCCGTGTGATCAATGAAATGCGGGCTGTGGACCTTCACGCGTGCATAACGGAACAGCTCGGCGGCCTCGACCAGTTGTCCGCTGTCCATACACTCGGCGTAGCGGTAGAGCAGGTTGCAGATCTGTATGGCGCTGGTGCTCATGGCAATCCTCAAAAAAAAAAGCCGCTGGAACCCGACAGGGATTCAGCGGCGCGATGTCGCGGGGAGGGGGAAGGGCTCAGGCCGTGGCGGTTTGGATCGGTGCTGGCAGTACGGCGGGGTTCTTGATCTGCTGGCGATAACGCGGCAGTGCCAGCGCCAGAAACACGCTGGCCAATGCCAGCATCGACACTGAAGAGGCGAGGGCATAGCGCAGGGACTCAGCGCCCATTCCTTTCACGTAAAAATCGCTCAGCATGCCCACCAGCAATGGTCCGATACCGACACCCAGCAAGGTCATGGACATCAAGAAAATCGACGTGGCCTGGGCCAGGCGCGTGGCGGGGAACAGGTGAGTGATAGCGCTCAGGCAGGGAGTTGCCCACCAGACGCCAAAGAAGCCGAAGACGCTGTAGAACAGGAAGGCTTGCGGTATCGCGATACCGCCGATGTTGAACGCCGTGCCTTGCGGCCAGAGGAAGTAGGCCAGGGCGAAGGGAATGCTGATCAGTGTGCCCAGCAAGGGCACGCCGATTTGCCAGCCGGCATCGCGTCGGGCCATGCGGTCGGTGAGTATGCCGCATGTCAGGGTGCCGATGGTCGCTCCCGTACCGCCGACAACCCCCACCAGAAATCCGGCCTGTTGCAGATTGAGGCCATGGGAACGGATCAGGAAGCTCGGGCTCCAGGTGCCGATGGCGTAACCGGCAATGGCTGCTGCGCCGCCGGCAAGCACCAGACACAGGAAGGATGGCATGCGAAACAGTTCAGCCAGGGTCTTGACCCAGCTGTCCTGTTGCGCCGGGACAATGCCCAATGGCGTCACGCGCTTGGGTGAACGTACGGTCAGCAATAGCAGCAAACCGAGGAAAATCCCGGGTGCACCGATCAGCAAGAACGCGTAGCGCCACCCGTGGTGCTGGGCAATCCAGCCCCCCAGCCCGAGTCCCACGATCGCCCCCAGGCTGGAACCGAGCATCAGCACCGACAGCGCGGTGGAGCGTCGATTTGGCGGGTACAAATCCGAAACCATGGCCACCGACGGCGCCGTGCCGCCGGCTTCACCGACGGCCACGCCGATCCGCGTCAGCACCAGGCTCAGGAAATTGCCGGCCATGCCGCAGAGCATGGTCATCAGGCTCCAGGCGATGCAGCTGAAGGCAATCACGGGCTTGCGCCCGATGCGATCCGAAAGGCGTCCCAGCGGGAATCCGAACACGGTGTAGAACACCGCGAAGGTCACGCCGGAAAGCAGGCCGATGCCAGTGTCGGAGATGCCGAATTCGAGCTTCACCGGCTCGATCAGGATCGCCATCAACTGTCGGTCGATGTAATTGAACACATAGATGCTGGCGAGCACGAAGAGCGCGTAGTGCGTTCGCCATGTCACGGGGGGGTATTGATTCACTGCGGGTGCTCCCGGTCTTGTTCTGGTTGTCGCGATGCTCGGTCGGTCGCGGCTTTTTTTCATCGTCCGTTCAGACCATCTTTTCGCCCCCGGCCAGGTCGCCGTAAACGGTTAGCGGGTTGCGCATGAACGATGCGGTACCGGCATCGCCTTGTCGATAGCGAACCTAGTCTTGTCGGACGATGTTTCGCCCGCGTTCAACGTCAATCATTCAGCCCATATTCGCTGGTTTGTCAGCGCTTGCGCATGTTGCGGCAAGCCCCTCGACAGCCAGAAAACAATAAGAAGCTGAGGAATTGAGATGAGCGTCTTGTTCGAGCCGGTCGCCCTGGGCGAGCTGCAACTGGCCAACCGCATTGTCATGGCCCCCATGACGCGCAGTCGCGCTCTTGCCGATGCAGTGCCCGGCAGCGCCATGGTCGAGTATTACCGTCAGCGTGCCGGTGCCGGGTTGATCGTGGCCGAAGGCACAGCACCTTCCGCCAGCGGCCTGGGCTACTGCCGCACCCCGGCCATCTACAGCAGCGAGCAGATCGCCGGATGGCGGCAGGTCACCGAGGCGGTGCATGCCGAGGGCGGGCGCATCGTCCTGCAACTGATGCACGTCGGTCGTGCCGCCAGCCACTACAACAAGCCAGCCGGGGCGGCCACGGTTGCACCTTCGGCGCTGCGCGCGCGCACCCAGGTGTTCAGTGATGTAGCGGGCCTGGTGGACACCGACACGCCAGAAGCTCTGACCTTGCAGGGCATCCAAGAGGTCATCGATGACTATCGCCAGGCGGCGTTGAATGCGCGCCTGGCCGGCTTCGACGGTGTCGAGCTGCACTGCACCAGCGGTTATCTGCCCATGCAATTCATGGCGTCGGGCAGTAACCAGCGCAACGATGCCTACGGCGGCGATGTGGCGGGGCGGGTGCGTTTTGCCAGGGAAGTGATCGAGGCCATGGCCGATGCCATCGGGGCCGGACGAGTCGGTTTTCGCCTGTGCCCCGGCAACCCCTACAACGATATCGACGACCGTGATCCGGCGGCCACGGCTGCAGCCCTGTGCGAAGCCCTGGCGGCACTGGACCTGGCTTATCTGCACATCATGCGCTCCCCCCAGGCCGACCTCGACGCCTTTGCCCTGGCGCGTCGGCACAGTCCTCACGCACTGATTCTCAACGATGGTTTCGACGGCCCTTCGGCCAGCGCCGCTCTCGCGTCGGGCGAGGGGGCAGCTGTGTCGTTTGGTCGTCATTTTATTGCCAACCCCGACCTGGTGGAGCGCCTCAGGCGTGGCCTGCCGCTCAGTGGTTTCGACCGCAAGACCCTCTATACGCCGGGCTCGGCTGGCTACTCGGATTACCCCGCCTATCAAGCGATCGCCCAGGAGATGGCGCAATGAACCTGAACGACTTGACCAGCGTCCTGCCGACCAAAGTGGTGCCACGGGAGCAGACCCAGGCGCTGCTGGATCAACGCTCGGCGGCTGCCGGGCTGATCAAGCCGGGCGACCTCTACACCTTGGCAGATCGCCTGGAGTATCAGGCGCGTGAACAGGGCGAACGCCCGTTCCTGATCTACGGCGAACAGGTCCTGAGCTACCTCGAAGTCGATGCGCGGGCCAATCAGATGGCCCACACCTTCTATGCCAATGGCCTGCGTGCCGGCGATGTCTGCGCCCTGGCCATGGAAAACCGTCCGGCTTTCTTCTGTACCTGGTTCGGCCTGGTCAAGCTGGGCGTGGTAGTGGCCTTCATCAATACCCAGGTCAGCGGCCGCCCGCTGCTCCATGCGTTGCAGACCACTGACGCCAAGGCGCTGGTTGTCGGCGAAGAGTGCCTGGCCAACGTACAGGCCACCGAAGGTTTTCCGGAGTTGCCATGCTGGCTGATCCGCGACCCGGAAAATCCCTGGACAGAAGCGCTGCCCAAAGGTATCGACGGGCATTTCGATGCGCGCCTGGAAAAAGCCCCGCGTACACCGTTCCCCCGTGATATCCGCGCGCACATCGATGCGCAGACGCCAACCCTGCTGATCTTCACCTCGGGTACCACCGGTTTGCCCAAGGCGGCGCGCTACAGCCATATGCGCTGGATGTCCTCCGGCGATGTGATGGAAGTCACCCTGCAAGCCACTTGCGACGACGTCTTTTATTGCTGCTTGCCGCTGTACCACGGAGCCGCCGCCACCTCAGTGACCTCCACCGCGTTGCGGGCCGGGGCCGCCATCGTGGTGCGCCGCAAGTTCAGCGTGCGCGAATTCTGGAACGATGTGGCCCGTCACCGGATTAGCATCTTCCAGTACATCGGCGAAATCTGCCGCTATCTGCTCAATCAACCGCAACAAGCCCACGACCGTCAGCACACCCTGCGCTGCATGCTCGGCGCGGGCCTGTCGCCGGACACCTGGCAGCGCTGGCTGGAACGCTTCGGGCCGATCCAGGTGTTCGAGGGCTGGGGGGCCACCGAGGCCAATGCCGCGGTCATCAACGTCGACAACTACTTTGGTTCCTGCGGTCGCGTGCCGGACTGGAACAAGACCAACCTGCGGCTGGTGCGTTACGACGTCGAGAACGACTGCCACCCACGGGACGAAAACGGTTTCTATCAAGTCTGCAAAGTGGGTGAGATCGGCGAGGCGATGGGTTTTATCGTCGATCACCCGCAGATTGGCGGCGGGCGTTTCGAGGGCTATACCTCGGCCGAAGCCACCGAGAGCAAGATCCGCCGCAACGTGCTGCGCGAGGGCGACGCCTATTGGAGCTCCGGTGATTTGCTGCGCGAAGACGCCGACGGCTACTGCTATTTCGTCGACCGCATCGGTGACACCTACCGCTGGAAAAGCGAAAACGTTTCGACCCAGGAAGTCGCCGATGCACTGAGCGATCTGCCAGGGCTTGAATTGATCAACATCTACGGCGTCCAGGTCCCGGGGCATGAAGGACGCGCCGGTATGGCGGCGGTGCTGATGCAACCGGGCCAGACCTTCGATCCCGACGCGCTGTTTGCCCTGACCGAGGCGCGTCTGCCGCGTTATGCGGCCCCGGTATTCGTGCGGGTCGCCCGGACGGCCGACCTGACCGCCAGCTTCAAGTTGCGCAAGGTCGATCTACAGCGCCAGGGCTACTGTCCGACACGCTGCAGCGACCCACTGTTCATCCGCGACGAGCACACCCGATCCTATGTGCCGTATTCGCCGCAGGCCCTGACGCGAGCCGGTCTTGCACCGTTCGCGGTGGCCAGCCATGACTGATCTCGACGAGAACGGTCACGAACTGCGCAGCGGCCTTCGCTATCCGTGGCCGCAGGCGCCCGAAGCCGGACAAGTGCTCGAAGTGGCGCCGGGGGTTTTCTGGCTGCGCATGCCGCTGCCGTTTCGCCTGGACCACATCAATCTCTACCTGCTGCGCCACACCGACGGCTGGATCGCGGTGGACACCGGCATGAACACCGAACAGAGCCGTGAGGTCTGGGACCGGGTGTTGACTGAGGTCTGTGCAGGCCAGCCTTTGCTGGCGGTGGTTTGCACCCACTTTCACTCCGACCACGCCGGTGTGGCGGCCTGGCTGTCGGAGCGCTTTCAGTGCCCGGTGTACATGACCGCCAGCGAGTTCCAGTCGTTGCATGTGCGTTTTCCCGCCGGCCAACCGGTGGGTTGGGACTTTCTCGATTTTTATCGCAAGGCCGGCGTAAGCGACGAACAGAGCACTGAAATGTTCGGGGTGATGAGCAATGCGCATTTCCTGCCCGCGCCCCTGAACCATTACCGCCGTCTGCGCGAGGGCAGCGTCCTGGAAATCGGCGGTCGTACCTGGCAAGTGGTCGTCGGTCGCGGCCATTCGCCAGAACACGCCTGTCTGTACGCCGCCGATGGCGGCTTGCTGATCTCCGGCGATCAGGTACTGCCACGCATCACCTCCACGGTCGGCGTGCATGCCACCGAACCCTTGGCCAACCCGCTGCGCGACTGGCTCGAGTCCATCGAGCATTTGCGCGCCTTGCCCGACAGCGTGCTGGTACTGCCGGCCCACGAGCGACCTTTCTTCAATTTGCATCAGCGCCTGGATCAACTGGAGGCGCATCACCGGGCGCATCTGGCGCTGCTGCTGGCCAACTGTGATGAGCCGCGCACGGCTCTCGAACTGATGGCCATTTTATTCACCAGGTTGTCCGGTCGTTTCGACGAACTGATGGCACTTGGCGAAACGTTGGCGCATGCCAACTACCTGGTGGCCGAAGGGTCGCTGGTGCGGGAAGAGGACCGGGGGCGATATCGCTACCGGCGCGCTGTAAGGGGAGCGTGCGCAACGACACCACTCAAGGTGTTCTGAGCGGGCGGCACGGCGGCAGTGTTGAACATTCCAGGCAGCTTTCGGCTGCCCTAGAGGAGAGAAAGTGTGATCAACAAAAACAACAATAACTCTACGGTCATGGTTTCGGGCGCGTTCCAGCTCGGCAGCCTGGCGGCGGCGATTACGCTGGCGACCACGCCGGTATGGGCCGGAGAGACAATCGAGTTCGACAACGGGTTGACCATGGACTGGTCGGTGACTACCAGCTACGGCATCGGTGTGCGCACTGGCGAGCAAAGCAATCGCTTGCTGAGCAACGTCAACGCTGACGACGCCAATCGCAACTTCGATAGTGGCAGCCTGACGACCAATCGTGTGGGCGCGCTCGGCGAAATGATTCTGCGCAAGGATAACTATGGCGCAGTGGTGCGCGGCAGTACCTTCTACGATGACGTCTACCACCGGGAAAACGATAACGATTCCCCCCGCACGGTCAACAAGACCGGGCGCAACGACGAGTTCACCAGTGACACCCGCTATTACAGCGGTGGCCGGACCCGTTTGCTGGATGCCTATGTGTTCAGTGGCTGGCGCTTCGATAACAACACCATGCTCGACGTCAAGGCCGGGCGGCATATCGAGTCCTGGGGCGAAAGCCTGTATTACCCGGGTGTGAATGGCGTGCAGAACCCTTCCGACGCCGTCAAGGCGTCCCAGCCGGGGGTGGAAGTCAAGGAAGTATTGTTGCCGGTGGGCCAGTTCTCCGGTTCGTTCCGCCTCAATCCCAGCATCACCTTCGGTGCCTATGTGCAATATGAATGGAAGGGCACCGAGTTGCCGCCGGTGGGCAGCTACCTGTCGAGCAGCGATGTGGTCGGGCCGGGTCGCGAGTTCATTTATGCAAACGGCCAGAAGATCGCTTATCGCGGCACCGACGAACCGCGCGATGGCGGCCAGTGGGGTGTGCAAGTCCGTTACCGTCCGGTGCCGGCCCTGGAACTGTCGCTGTTCCACGTCAACTATCACGACAAGAACCCGGCCACCGCACTGGTCGGCTACGACCCGTTACCGGTCGGCGGCGGCCGGTACGCCTTCACGTCCAATGGTTACCGGATCAAGTACTTCGAGGACATCAAGCTGACCGGCATCAGCGCCTCGACCAAGCTTGGCGATACCCAGGTCGGTGCCGAATGGTCGTACCGTGACGGCGCGCCGGTGATGGTCAATACCGGTCTTGGCGCGGTTCCGGCCCGGGGCAAGGGTCAGCAGATGCAATTGTCGGCGATGCGCATCCTGGGCGACCGCCCTTGGGCCAGCCAGACCACTCTGACTGGCGAAATCATTCGCGTGCAGGTCGACAGCGTTGAATCCGTTTCGGCGGCCCCCAACCTGCAAGGCCTGAACCTGCTGCCTTCCGTGGCCAATCTCGTGGCGCCTTCCGATGACTATACCTACAACACCAGCGCAGGCATGCGCACCAAGTCCTCCAGTGCCTACACCGTGGGCGCATCGTTCAGTTATCCGGGAGTTTTCCAAGGCTGGGATCTGGAAGTCCCCTTCAGCTTCTCCAACGTCTTCAGCGGATCGACGCCCATGGCCGGCAGTATCTCCGGTATCCAGGGAGACCGACGCCTGAGCGCCGGGACGACCTTCAAGTACCTGAGCAACCTGGAACTCGGATTGAAGTACATCGCCTACCTGGGTGAAGCCGACCCGATCAAGCGTCCCTTTGCAGACCGCGACTACGCCACGTTCTCGATGAAGTACACCTTCTGATCGACCGCTCAAGGGCCGGGGCGCTCACGCGTGCCCGGACCTTCTATACCAACTGGAAATCGCCGTGGCGAGTACGCTTCGGCAGGGAGGCACTATGGGGCTTAAAGGGCACGCGGCCATTGTTGGCACTGCGCAATACAAACCGGAAAAATACGCGACCGCGCCCAAGATGTTTCACCTTGAGCAAGTCGCCGACCTGGCGGCCCAGGCCCTGCGGGATGCCGGACTCAAGGCATCGGACCTCGACGGGTTGGTGATCAATGGCCCGCATTTTCATGAAGCCTCAGTGTTCGTGCCGGCCATGGCTGCCGAATACCTGGGCTTGCGCCTGAACTTCGCGGAAGTGGTGGATCTGGGGGGCTGCACCTCGGTGGGCATGGTCTGGCGCGCCGCCGCCGCGATCGAGCTGGGACTGTGCCAGGCCGTGCTCTGCGTCATCCCTGCACGCATGGCGCCGTTCGGCCCCGACGAGGACCCGGGCTGGATGGCCCGGTCGATGCGCTACGGCGGGCACAGCACGGCGTTTGGCGCACCTGAAGCCGAGTTCGACCTGCCATACGGGCACATGGGCCAGAACACCGGTTACGCGATGATCGCTCAGCGTTACGCCGCACAATACGATTACGACCAGCGAGCGATGGCCAAAATCGCCGTCGACCAGCGCACCAATGCCCTGGCCAACCCGCAGGCCATGTTTTATGGCCAGCCATTGACCATCGAACAGGTGCTGGCGAGCAAAATGGTCGCCGACCCGCTGCACGTCCTCGAAATCGTCATGCCGGTGGCCGGTGGCGCCGCATTGATTATCACCAGCAAGGAAGTGGCGGCACGGTGCCGCAAACGTCCGGCGTTCATTACCGGGTTTGGCGAACACCTGGCGTTCAAGTCGCCGTCCTATGCCCAGGACATGATCAATACGCCGATTGGCCCTGCATCCCAAAGGGCCTTTGCCATGGCCGGGATCAAACCCGGGGATGTCGACGCGGCGCAGATCTACGACTGCTACACCATCACCACCTTGCTGACCCTGGAAGATGCCGGTTTCTGTGCCAAGGGCGAGGGCATGGCATTCGTGCGTGAGCACGACCTGACCTGGCGCGGCGATTTCCCGATGAACACCCACGGCGGGCAACTCAGTTTCGGCCAGTCGGCTTCGGCTGGAGGCATGAGCCAGGTGATCGAGGCGGTCACGCAGATCGCGGGCACGGCCGGCGAACGCCAACTGGGGCGCTGTGACAACGTCTACGTCTCCGGTACCGGTGGCGTGATGAGCGAGCAGGGCGCATTGATACTTCAGGGAGCATAAGCACATGTCCAACAACAAACCGATGCCGGTCGCGACGCAGATCTCCGCACCGTTCTGGGAGGGCCTGAAGGCTCGCCGACTGTTGATCCAGCAATGCAACGCCTGCGAGCACTGGAACTTTTACCCGCGCCGGCATTGCACGGCCTGCCTGGAACATGACCTGGCCTGGCGCGAAGTCGATGGCACCGCGACGCTGTACAGCTACACCGTGACGCGCATCGCCACGTTGCCCGACTTCATGGACGAGATGCCGCAGAAACTGGCGGTGGTCGAACTGGCCCAGGGTGTGCGCATCAACACCAATCTGGTAGGCCTGGCGGAGGACGAAATCCGCATCGGCATGCCATTGCAGCCGGTGTTCGCCGAAGTCGACGCCAAGGGCAACCGCCTGCTGCGCTTTACCGGCGTGGACAAGGATGCGGCGAGCCTTGAACCGCTGCCTGCGCAGGAAAGTGAACCGGCACCCGTGGCGTCGGAACAACCGGCTGCCCGACAAATCGACCTCAACGACGGGCCGGCCTTGCAGACCCTTGTCAGCGAGCAGTTCAGCGACTGGAGCAACGTCGTGGTGGTCGACCAGGCGTTGATCGATGCGTTTGCCCAGCTGTCGGGAGACGACTACTGGATCCACACCGACCCCGAGCGGGCGCGCCTGCAAAGTCCGTTTGGCGGCACCATCGCCCACGGCGCGCTGGTGCAAGTGTTGCAGTCGCGGATGAAAATGAAGCTGGGTTTCGAAATCACCGGTTTCAGCACCCAGATCAATTACGGTTCCGACCGCTTGCGCTTCCCCGCGCCAGTGCCGGCCGGCTCGCGCATCCATGCGCGGGCACGGGTGAAAAAAGTCGAAATCTCCGCGCGCGGCACCCAGTTGACCCTGGAACTGAACACCCACGTGGTTGGCCAGGATCGGCCGTCGGTGATCAACGACCTGGTGATTCTCTACCTCGCCTGATCGTGGGTTTAGCAGGCGCGCACCTGCTCGCGATGGTCGTCAACGATAACGCGGGCTGTCTGAATGCCCGTGTTGTCCTGGCGTTATTCGCGAGCAGCCTCGCGCCTGCAAGGGGGCGCGCGTACATCCGCGAACGCGGATCGGCCGTCAGGTCCGTTCGTCGGCACTCCGTTCGGCGCAAGCCGTTCCCTCCCAAGTCCGCTACGGCATTTGCGCCATTGCATAAGCCATTTGGACGATGTTTCAAACGAACCTACCCCCGAGTATCCCCTCAGAGGCGTGGCCCACGTGGCTTGCCTCGCATGCCCTGGCGCCTGACAAGAACAAGAGGATTGGCCCTATGACTTGCCCTATGCAAACGTGCCCCGAACAGGAGCGTTGCCCATGCGCTCAGTGATCGGTTACCTGGTCTGCCTGGTGGTCGCCCTGACCATTGGCTACACCTTTTCCCCCAAAACTGCGCCGCAGGCCGAGTTGTTGGCCACGCGTGCGGACCGTGTGCAGATCAACGGTCTGGTCAATCTTGGCTCGCGCGTGGTCGCCGTAGGTGAGCGAGGCAGCATCCTGCTCAGTGACGACCAGGGCGTCAGTTGGCAGCCTGCCAGCGTCGCGACCCAGCGCAACGCCACGTTGACTGCCGTGGTGGCACTGGACGACAAACGTTTGCTGGCCGTCGGCCATGACGGCTGGATCCTGCGTTCCATGGACGCCGGAAGCCACTGGCAGGAAACGCGCTACGACGCCGACCTGGGCGAACCGCTGCTGGGCCTCTGGACCGCTGGCGGCGACAAGGTCATGGCCTTCGGCAGTTTCGGCAAGTTCTATCAATCGGCCGATGCCGGGCAGACCTGGACGCCCCACGCCCTGGATATCGACAGCGCGCACCTTAACAGCATGGCCGGCGGCAGCGATGGTCGCCGCATGCTGGTGGGCGAGCAGGGCCTGGTACTGCGCACGGCCGATGCCGGCCAGCACTGGCAAACCATGCCGGCGTTCTACAGCGGATCGCTGTTCGGCATCGTGCGCTTGAGCGCGGACACCTGGGTGACCTATGGCATGCGCGGGCATGTCTTCGTCAGCCATGACTTTGGCGACAACTGGACCCGGATCAACCTCGGCAACCAACTGCCGCTGTATGGCCATGTGGTACTGCCTGACTACTCAGGGTTAGTCATCGTCGGTGCCGGCAGTTCGGTAGTACACCTGAATGCACAGGGCGCGTTGCTCGGTGTCAGCCGTCTGGCAGGGTTGGGCACGCTGACCTCGGCGACGATGGTCGGCTCACGCCTGCTGGTCGGCGGCGAGCGCGGTGTGCTGCAAGGGTCAGGTGGCAGCGTCGCTGCTTTAGAGGCCACACAGGCCACCCAGTAAATGAGAGGCGGGCAATGAATCAAGGTAAACACTGGGTGACGCGTTGCGTCGAAACGGCCGCTGACCACTTGATGGCCTGGCGCAAGGGACTGCTGGTGTTGTTTGTGCTGGTCACCCTGGGCCTGGGCTACAGCGCCACCCACACACAGCTGGATCCGGGGTTCAACAAACAGATCCCGGTCACCCATGCATACATGGTCAATTTTCTAAAGTTCAGCCGCTACTTCACCGGCGCCAACCGTCTGCTGGTCAGCGTGCACTGGAAAGGCGAGGGCGACATCTATAACGCCGAGTACCTGGAGACCCTGCGCAAAGTCACTGACGATGTGTTTTTCATCTCCGGTGTCAGCCGTCCCAGCGTGACGTCGCTGTTTACCGCCAACGTGCGCTACATCGAAATTACCGAGGAAGGTTTCTTCGGCGATGTGGTGGTGCCGCCGCGCTTCAGCGGCACTGCCGAAGACCTGGCGCAAGTCCGCAGCAACACCGCGGCCTCCGGCCAGGTGGGCCGCCTGGTGGCCAATGACCTGAAGTCGGCGATGGTCCGCGCCGACCTGCAGGACACCGATCCCATGACCGGCAAGCCGGTGTCCTATGTCGAGATCGCCAAGCGCCTGGAAGAGATCCGCGCCAAGTACAACAGCCCGGATATCGAGATCAATATCGTCGGCTTCGCCAAACTGGTGGGCGACGTGGTCGAAGGCTTGAATACGGTGATCGGCTTTTTTGTCGTGGCGTTCGTGATCACGGGTCTGCTGTTGTGGCTGTATTCGCGCTCCCTGCGCCTGACGGTGGTGGCCCTCGTGGTGGCGTTGCTGCCGGTGGTCTGGCTGCTGGGCCTGTTGCCGCTGCTGGGGTTAGGCATCGATCCGATGTCGATCCTGGTGCCGTTCCTGATTTTTTCCATCGGCGTGTCCCATGCGGTGCAGATGACCAACGCCTGGAAGCAGGACGTGCTGGCCGGGAGCAGCTCACTGGTCGCGGCGCGCACGGCATTCTGCAAGATTTTCATCCCCGGTTCCCTGGCCTTGCTGATGAATGCCCTGGGGTTCGCGGTGATCATGCTGATCGACATCCCGATCGTCCACGAACTGGGGGTAACCGCCTGCATCGGCGTGATCCTGATGATCGTCACCAACAAACTCATGCTGCCGATCATCATTTCCTGGTTGCACCTGGAACCCGCGCTGTTGCGCCGGGCGCAATCGAGGCCGGAAGGCAAGCACCGCCTGTGGTGGCGCCTGTCGGCACTCGCAGAACCGGGGCCTGCGCTGGGGGTGTTTGCCATCAGCCTGTTGCTGTTGGCGGCCGGGGCCTGGAAGGCTCGCGACCTGGCGGTGGGCGATGTCGGCGCGGGTGCGCCAGAGCTGCGTGCCGATTCGCGCTACAACCTGGACAACGGCAAGATCATCAACAGCTACGCGATCGGCCTCGATGTGATGTCGGTGTTCGTCCAGGTCAAGGGCGTCGAGGAAGGCTGTCTTTCCCCGGCGGTGATGCGCGCGGTGGAGGCCTTCGATTTCCGCATGCGCACAGTCCCCGGTGTGCAGTCGATCCAGAGCGTGGCGGACATGGGCAAGCGGGTGATCGCCGGCAATAACGAAGGCAATCCGCGCTGGGCGGCGATCCCCGGTTCGTCCCGGGGCCTCAGTCAGGGCGCGAGGGCTTATATACCGGACGACGGCCTGGTGACCGACGGCTGCCAGCAGATGCAGATCCTGGTGTTCCTCACCGACCACGAAGGCAGCACAGTGAGCCATGCGATCAATGAGGCGAAGCGGATCATTGCCGAGGTCAACTCGCCGCAGGTCGAATTCCTCCTGGCCGGTGGCAATGTCGGCGTGATGGCGGCATCCAACGAAGCCGTCAAGCGCGCAGAAGTCATCATGCTGGGGGCGCTGTTCGGTTCGGTGGCGCTGTTTTGCTGGCTGACCTTCCTGTCGATCCGCGCGGTGCTGTGCATTCTGGTACCGCTGGCGATCGTGGCGATCCTGTGCAACGCGCTGATGACCCTGCTCGGGATCGGTCTGAAAGTCGCCACCTTGCCGGTGATGGCCCTGGGCGTCGGGGTAGGGGTCGACTACGGTATCTACCTGTATGAGCGCATTCAGCACGAAATGCTGCGCGGCGCCAGCCTGCGCGAAGCGTTCTACGAAGCCATGTGCCAACGAGGCACGGCGGCGGTATTCACGGCCGTGACCATGTCCATTGGCGTGTGCACCTGGGCATTCGCGCCGCTGAAGTTCCAGGCCGACATGGGCGTATTGCTGTCCTTCATGTTCCTGGTCAACGTGTTGGGGGCGATTTTCCTCCTGCCGGCACTGGCGGCCTGGTTCAACCGCGGGCGACCGCTGGTCTCCGAACGCGTGCGCCAGCCGCCGGCCGCACAGGGTCAGTTCCGACTCAAAGACAGCCCGGCTGCGCGTGATTCCCAATAGAAAAAAATAAACCTGCCGGGCCTCTTGTGGACGGCGCTGACGATAGGGAGACTGACGTGCGGGTCTTGTTGCGGGGCCCGCGAGCCAGTTGCAGTCCAGAGGGGGAACCCTGAGTTCCCCCCAGCCGAAATTATAAAAATAACAAGGGAAGGGCACCGTCCTTACCCGTGCGAGGAGAAGACTATGCAAGATGTTGTCTTGACCCATGAAGCCCTGGCGAGTCTTGGCCTGGACCTCACACGTTTCAACCAGTTGGTGGGCGAAGTCTACGACGGCGCCCTCGATCCGAAACTGATGGCCAACGCCCTCAAGAGCCTGCTCAATCTCTACGATGCCAATTACGTCACCCTCATCTTGCGGGTGCCAGAGCAGCCTGACATGGGCCTGATGATCATCGCCGGCGATATCGAAGGTGCCGGTGACGTCAACTACATGACGTACCCGCAGACCAACACGCCGTTCGTCAACCAGCCGCTGGATCGCGTGTTCACCGTCGATGACATCATGAGTTCCACGGAGTGGGAGCACACGGCCTACTTCAAGACATTCTGCGGTCCCAACGACGTTTATCATGTGATGGGTGCCGACATTTCCACCCCGGACGGCGGCAAGGTGCGCTTTCGCATCACCCGGCCCAAGCGCTCACCCAACTTTTCCGCACAGGAGCGGACACTGTGCGCGATGTTTCTGCCGCACCTGCGCCGGGCCTTGCAGTTGCACAATCTTCTGGACCGCAGCGAGTCACTGAGCGATCTGTACTCCCAGGCCATCAGCCGTTTGTCGGTGGCCACCCTGGTGCTCGACGAGAGCGGCAGTGTGTTGCAGGTCAACCCGGTGGCCCAGGAAATCCTCGCGCGTTCGGACGGCCTGAAAATGGTGGGCGGGCGCCTGGAGGCGACTTATCCCAGCGACAACCGCGAGCTGCAACGCTTGATTCGGGGCGCTTTCGCCCCGGATGCACCGAAAGGTGCCGAAGCCATGTCGGTGACCCGGCCTTCGGGGCTGGTCAATCTGGGGGTGGTGGTGGAGTCGATTCCGTCCCTGGACTGGGCCGAGGAAAAGGGCCAGCCGGCGGCGCTGGTGTACATCCGCGACGCGGCGAGCAAATCCCTGGCCAGCGAGGCGGTCACCAAGCAACTGTTCAACCTGACCAAGGCAGAGACGGCGCTGGCCATGGAACTGACCAACGGCCTGTCCCTGGAAGAGGCCGCCGAGGCCCTGAACATCCGTCGCAATACCGCCCGGGCGCATTTGCGCTCCATCTTCTCCAAGACTGGCGTACGCCGCCAGACCGAGCTGGTGCGCATCCTGCTTAACAGCGTGGTGGCCCTGGGCAAACCCAAGCTGGCGTTGAAGGCTGTCGAGAAAATCAAGGTGCCGCCGCTGAAACTGGCTGAGCCTGTCTATCGCCAGGCTTAAAAGGGCCCACCACTGCAGGCGCTCGCTCGCGAAAATGCGAGGACACGGCGGGCTTTCAGACAGCCCGCGTCAACGGTTCTCACCTTCGCGAGCAGGTTCGCTCCTGCAGGTGGGGCCGGTAACGCGCTGCAACAGGTTCACCTCCGCCCCGTTTTAGTCCGCATAGACGATGCCGTCCCGCGATGGCCCTGTCGATACTGGGTGGACCTATCACGGAGAACCACCATGCCTATTACAGCCATCACCGGTAGTGCCTCGGGAATCGGCGCCGCCGTCAGCGCCGCCATGCGCGCAGCCGGACACCAGGTCATCGGGATCGATCGCAGCGACGCTGAAGTGATCGCCAACCTGTCCACCGCCCAGGGACGCAACGCCGCCATCGCGCAAGTGCTTGAACAGTGTGACGGGGTACTCGACGGGCTCATCTGTTGCGCCGGGGTCGGCGTCACGGCGCCGTCCTGCTCGGTGATCCTGGCGGTCAACTACTTTGGGGTCAGTCAATTGCTGGATGGCTTGCAAGGCGCGCTGGCCAGGAGTCGGCAGCCGGCGGCGCTGGTGATCGGCTCGGTCGCGTCGACTCATACGACTCCTGAAAGCCAACCGATGATCGAAATGATGCTGGCCGGTGATGAGGCCCATTCGTTGCGGTTGGCCGATACCCTTGGCCAGCCTCACCTCGCTTATGCCGCGTCCAAATACGCCATCAGTCACTACGCCCGCCGCCTGGCCGTCAGCTGGGGCAAGCAGGGCATGCGGTTGAACGTGGTAGCGCCCGGTGCGGTGGAGACGCCTTTGCACCAGGCCTCGCTGGATGACAAACGCTTCGGCAAGTCGACCCGCGAGTTCGTCGCCCCCCTGGGACGCGCCGGCCGGCCTGACGAGATCGCCTCGGTGGTGGCCTTCCTGCAATCGCCGCAAGCCTCGTTCGTCCATGGCAGCGTGGTGTTCGTCGACGGCGGCATGGACGCCATGGTCCGCGCCTCGCGCTTCTAAAAGGAACACCCATGAACAAAGTGGCATTCATTACCGGCGCCAGCCGGGGTATTGGTCGCGAGGCGGCACTGGCGTTCGCCCGTGCCGGTTTCGACCTGGCAATCAGCGCCCGTACCCTCAACGAAGGCGAACACCATGAACACGCCCTGCGCGATGCCGACGGGGCGCCGCTGGCCGGCAGCCTCAACGGCACCGCCCAGGCGCTGCGCGAACTCGGTTGCCGCGTTCTCGTGGTGCCGATGGACCTGCTCGACAGCGCTTCGGCGCTCGACGCCTGCGAGGCGGTACTGGCCGAGTACGGGCGCATCGACGTGCTGATCAACAACGCGATCTATCAGGGCAGTGACCTCAATGCCGGGTTCATGGACCTGCAGGCGCAAACCCTGGAGCGGATGTTCAAGGGCTACATCCTGACGCCGTTCCTGCTGACCCGGGCGGTGGCCGAACACATGGTCACGCGCGGCGGCGGAGTGGTGATCAATGTCACCTCGGGCGCCGGCGAAAGCGACCCACCGGTGGCGGCGGGCAAGGGGGGCTGGGGTTATGCCTACGGTGCTGGCAAGGCAGCGGTGTCGCGGTTGTCCGGCGTGCTGGCCACGGAGTTGGGTGATCTTGGCGTCCGCGCCTACACCCTCAATCCGGGGGTAGTGACCACTGAAGCGCTCAAGGCCACCATCGGCGACAAGGGATTGATCGCGCTGCGCGCCGGCAGTGCGCCACCCCATGTCCCGGCGGCGGTCATGCTATGGCTGGCCACGTCCGAACAGGCACCGCAGTTTCAACGCCGCACGATTGCTGCGCAGCCGTTTGCATTGGAGCATGGCATCGTCGCCGATTGGCGTTGATCTGTTGATCTGTTGGTTCGCAGGCAATCCTCGCGCCTGCGGTCGTTGATCGTTCCCACGGTTGTGCGAACGATCAACGTCGGTGTCACGCCTGCTTGCGTTGACGGGCCAGGGTCATGGCAGTGTCTTCGATCATGTCTTCCTGGCCACCGACCATCCCGCGGCGCCCCATCTCGACGAGGATTTCCCGCGCGGAAACGCCATACTTCTTCTCGGCGCGCTTGGCGAACAGCAGGAACGAACCGTAGACCCCGGCGTAACCCATGCTCAGCGCGTCGCGGTCGCTGCGGATCGGGAAGTCCATGATCGGCACCACCAGATCTTCGGCGACGTCCTGAATGCCAAACACACTGACCCCGGTGTCGATGCCCATGCGGTCGCACACCGCTACCAGCACTTCCATCGGCGTGTTGCCGGCCCCGGCACCGAGGCCTGCGCAGGCGGCGTCGATACGGTTGGCCCCGGCAGCAATCGCGGCGATGGAGTTGGACACGCCCATCGACAAGTTGTGGTGGCCATGAAAACCGATCTCGGTTTCAGGCTTCAAGGCAGCGCGCATTGCCGCCACGCGGGCGCTGACGTCGTGGGGCAGCAGGTAACCGGCCGAGTCGGTCAGGTAGATGCAGTTGGCTCCGTAGCTTTCCATCAGCAAGCCTTGCTTGACCAGGCCTTCGGGGCTGTTCATGTGGGCCATCATCAGGAAGCCGACGGTATCCATGCCCAGCCCTCGGGCGTGGGAAATATGCTGCTCGCTGACATCGGCTTCGGTGCAATGGGTGGCCACGCGAATGGTGTTGACCCCCAGCTCATGTGCCATGGTCAGGTGATCGACGGTGCCGATACCTGGCAGCAGCAGCGCCGAGACCTTGGCGTTTTTCATCAGCGGAATCACTGCCGACAAATATTCTTCATCGGTGTGGGCCGGGAACCCGTAGTTCACCGAGCTGCCGCCCAGGCCGTCGCCATGGGTCACTTCGATCAGCGGCACGCCCGCCGCATCGAGGCCGCAGGCAATGTCCTTCATCTGTTGCAGACTGATCTGATGACGCTTGGGGTGCATGCCGTCGCGCAGGCACATGTCGTGAACGGTAATGCTTTTGCCGCGAAGATCCATGGTCGACTCCTTATGCGTGGGCGGGTTGGGCGGTGGCTTGCAGTACCAGCTCGCCCTTGAGGATTTCCTCGGCGAACATCTCGGCGGTGCGCGCCGCCGCAGCGGTCATGATGTCCAGGTTGCCGGCGTACTTGGGCAGGTAGTCGCCCAGGCCTTCGACTTCCATGAAGATCGACACGCGATTGCCGTCGAACACCGGGCCGTTGACCAGCTTGTAGCCGGGGACGTAGCGTTGCACCTGTTTGATCATCGCCTCGATGGCGGCGGTGATGGCCGGCTGGTCGGGTTCGCTGGCGGTCAGGCAATGCACGGTGTCGCGCATGATCAGTGGTGGCTCGGCAGGGTTGATGATGATGATCGCCTTGCCTTTCTTTGCGCCGCCGACCTTTTCCACCGCGCTGGCGGTGGTGCGGGTGAACTCATCGATGTTTTTCCGGGTGCCGGGGCCGACCGATTTGGAAGCGGCGGTGGCGATGATTTCCGCGTAGTCGACCGGCTGCACGCTGGACACTGCCGCCACCAGCGGAATGGTGGCCTGGCCACCACAGGTGACCATGTTGACGTTCATCACACCCAGCCCCAATTGGGCCTTGAGGTTGACGGGTGGCACGCAATAGGGGCCGATGGCCGCCGGGGTCAGGTCGATCATCAACACGCCCAGGGCATTGAGCTTGCGCGAGTTGTGCGCGTGCACATAGGCCGAGGTGGCGTCGAAGGCGATCTGGATCTGGTCTTCAATGACGTGTGGCAACAGGCCGTCAACGCCATCGGCGGTGGTTTTCAGGCCCAGCTCGCGAGCCCGCGCCAAACCTTCGGAAGTGGCGTCGATGCCGACCATCCATACCGGTTCCAGTACTTCGCTGCGCATCAGCTTGTACAGCAGGTCGGTGCCGATATTGCCCGGCCCGATCAGCGCGCATTTGATCTTTTTGCTCATGGTTTCTGGCTCCAGTGGAGGGAAGGGTGGTTCAAGGGACAAAGCGCAGGCTGGCTTCGCCCAACCCGCTCATGGTCAGGCTGATATGGTCTCCGGCGACCACAGGCACCAGCGGTGCGAGGGCGCCCGAGAGAATGATTTCGCCGCGACGAAAGGGAATGCCCAGTTCGCCCAGGGTATTGGCCAGCCAGGCCACCGCCGCGCAAGGGTGGCCTTGCACCGCCGAACCCAGGCCCGAGCCCGCCGGCTGACCGTTCTTGAGCAGCTGCATGTGTACGGCGGCCAGGTCCAGCTCTCGCGGGTCGATGCGCTGTGTCCCGAGGGCGAATACGCCGCACGAGGCGTTATCGGCCACGGTGTCCTGGATGCGGATCTGCCAGTCGTCGATTCGCGAATCGACGATCTCGAAGCAGGGTGCCACCGATTGGGTCGCGGCCAGCACGTCCTCGGCGCTGATCCCCGGGCCCTGTAAGTCTTCACCCAGGATAAAGGCGATTTCGCCTTCGGCACGGGGCTGGATCAGGTTGTAGCGAGCCAGGCTGACATCGCTGGCGACCTCGACTTGCATGGCATTGGTCAGGAAACCGAAGTCCGGTTGGTGGACATCGAGCATCTCCTGCACGGCACGGCTGGTGACCCCGATTTTCTTGCCGATCACCCGTTCGCCGAGGGCTTCGCGGCGTTTCAGGAACTGCAGGGAAATCCGATAGGCCTGCTCCAGGGTGATCTCTGGGTAGCGACGGGTCAGGGGCGCGAGTGTCTGGCGATTGCGCAAGGCGTTGAACAGCTCATCACCGAGCGCGGTGATCAAATGGGCATCCATGGTGAGGGCTCCAGATGGCAGGAAGAAAAAAGCCTGCCCCGACAGCAAACCGGTGCAGGCGCAAAGGTGTCGGTTCAGCCGGGCCAGACCGACGAGTCGGCACCGCCATCGACATCGATGATCTTGCCGGTCACCCAGGCTGAAGCAGGGCTGGCCAGATAGAGTGCGGCGGCGGCAATGTCTTGCGGGGTTCCGAGGCATTTGAGCGGGGTGTTGGTTTCCATGACCTGGCGCATGGTCGTCGGCATTACGCCGTTGAGTGCTTCGGTCAGGGTGGGTCCCGGGGCGACAGCGTTGACCCGGATCTGCGGAGCAAAGTCCTGGGCCAGCAGACGGGTCAGGTGGCTGAGGGCCGCCTTGGCCGTGCCGTAGGCGCTGAAATGGCGCTGGGCGTAACGCGCCGCCACCGAGCTGATATTGATGATGTTGCCGCCACCGGCCTCGCGCATCAGCGGGACACACAACTGGCAGAAGGCGTAGGTGGTGGCGACGTTGAAATTCAGCACCTGGGCAAAGTCTTCGGGCGTCATTTCCAGCGGATCATTCGGCCCGCCGCCGCCCACGTTGTTGACCAGATGGGTGATTCGGCCCATGTGCTCGACGCTCTGGCGAACCAGTATCCGGCGCTGCTCGGCATCGTTGACGTCGCAGGCGACGGCCAGGGCGCGCCGACCAAAGCTGCGCACCTCATCGGCCACCGCCTGCACCTCGTCCAGCGAGCGTGCCGAGCACACCACATCGGCGCCCGCTTCGGCATACGCCAGGGCAATCGCTCGACCAATGCCACGGCCGCTGCCGGTGACGATGGCGACGCTGCCGTCCAGGTGGAAACGCTGCAAAATACTCATGGGCCCTTGCTCCGTGGGGTCGACTATGGATGGGGTCACTATCGCTGTGGTGGCCTGGCAAGGCATCGTCTCAACGGACTAGCGCCGCGGCGGCCGCATCATCGCTCTTCGCCCATATAAGCAGGGTGCCACCGGCTCGCACGCCCTAGTCCGCTTTGACGATGAATGATTGCTCGCTCAACCCGATGATCCATCACAGTTCGCGCAGTGGCGCAGTGAGATCGGGAGAATTGAGTGATGCACAGCATGCGAGAAAAGACCCAGGACGAACGTGATCTGCTTGAACGTGCACGCAGCCTTGTGCCGGCACTCAAGGCACGTACGGCGCAGGCCGAAAAGGACTTGAAGGTGCCTGAAGAAAGCGTTGCGCAATTGCAGGCCGCCGGTCTGCTGCGGGCCTTGCAGCCACGGGCATTCGGTGGTTATGAAGTGGACCCGCGCACCTTCTTCGAAATCCAGACCATCCTGGCCGAGGGGTGCATGTCCACGGCCTGGATCTACGGCGTGATGGGGGTGCACCCCTGGCAGCTGGCACGTTATCCGATCGAGGCACAACGCGAAGTCTGGGCCGACGACCACAACACGTTGATCTGCTCGACCTATATGCCGGCGGCGAAGGTCACGGTGGTGGAGGGCGGTTACCGCATCAGCGGGCGCTGGAGTTTCTCCAGCGGCAGCGAACACTGCCAATGGATACTCCTCGGCGGTATCCTGCCGCCCGATGGCGACTATGCCGCCGAGCACGGCACCTTCCTGTTGCCCCGTAGCGATTACCAGATCGAGCGCAACTGGGACGTGCTGGGCTTGCGCGGCACCGGTAGCCACGACATCGTGGTCGAGGATGCGTTCGTCCCGGCCCATCGTGTGCAACGCACCAATAACTGGACCCTCGAAGCGACCCCCGGACGCCTGGTCAATACCAATCCGATCTATGCGATTCCCTTCGCCCAGGTGTTCTCCCGTGCGGTTTCGACTTCGGCCATCGGCGCCCTGCAAGGGGCGATCAATGAGTTCCGCGAAAACGCCGCCAAACACATCGGCAAGCACGGTGCCCGCACCGCTGACGATCCGGTGGCGCAAACTGCGGTGGCCGAAGCCATGATCACCGTCGACAGTCTGCGCCTGGTGCTGGAGCGCAACTACGAGCACCTGATGACGCTGGCCCGGGCCGGCGAGTACCCGGACACCGAGACCCGCCTGCTGTACCGCTACCAGTCGGCCTACGTGACCAACATCTGCGCCGATCGGGTCAACGACCTGCTGCGCAGCATGGCTGCCTCGGGGTTGTACAACACCAACCCTGTAGCGCGGCTGTTCCGCGACCTGCACCAGGCGCGCGGGCACATTGCGAACAACTACATGGCTTACGGGCGCAGCTATGGCGCCGTGATGTTGGGCTTGCCCAACCCGGACCCTTACGTCTGAGGCCTCGCCGCCCGTTTCGATACCCCTGGGTTTTGCACCTGTCCGCGGCATGCGGGCAGGTGGTCATGAGTACCTGACCTATGAACAATTACTTTGCCCTGCGCGTGGCACGCGTGATCGAGGAAACCGCCGATGCGCGCTCCCTGGTCTTCGACGTGCCTGAGCATCTGGCTGAACGCTTTCGTTATCAACCCGGCCAGTTCCTGACACTGCGCGTTCCTTTCGAGGACGGCTGGCTGCCTCGGTGTTACTCATTGTCCAGCACGCCGTTGCTCGATGAGCCGCTGCGGGTGACGGTCAAGCGTGTGCATCAGGGACGCGCTTCCAACTGGCTGTGCGAAGAGCTCCAGGCGGGCGAGGCGCTGGAGGTGCTGCCACCGGCCGGAGTGTTCGTGCCACGCAACCTGGACAGCGACTTATTGCTGTTCGGCGGCGGCAGCGGTGTGACGCCGGTGCTGTCGATCCTGCGTTCGGCGTTGCTCGCGGGAACCGGTCGCATCCTGTTGATCTACGCCAACCGTGATGAAGACTCGGTGATTTTCAAGGATGAGCTCAAGGCCCTGGCCAGCGCCCATCCGCAACGCTTGCAAATCGTCCATTGGCTCGACTCGGTCCAGGGCGTGCCGAGTGTCGGACAACTGTGCGAACTGGCGCGGCCGTTTGTCGATGCCCACGCGTTCATTTGCGGACCGGCGCCCTTCATGGACGCAGTCGTCAGCGCCCTCGGTGACTTGGGCATGCCGGATGGTCGGGTGCATGTCGAGCGCTTCGTGTCGCTGCCCGGCGAAGGCGAACAGCCGCCAATCAGCAGCAGCGAAGCCGCCGTGGCCGCACGGTTGGAGGTGCGCCTGGATGGCCAGGACTATCAACTGGGCTGCGACAGTGGCGAAACGGTCCTGGCCGCCATGGAGCGTGCCGGCCTCAACCCGCCCGCCGCCTGCCGTGTCGGTGGCTGCGCCTCATGCATGTGCAAGCTGGAAAGCGGCGATGTCGAGTTGCTGCACAACGATGCGCTGGACGCGGGCGATCTGGCCGAAGGCTGGATCCTGGCCTGCCAGGCTGTGCCGACCACCGCGCAACTGCATATCCGTTTTCCCGAATGACGTCCCCGAATGATGCCAAGCCAGAGCCTACGATGAATCAGAGCCTGAACCTTGCGCCTTTGAGCGCAGCCCCTGTCACCCTGGCCCAGTTGCTCTTCAGCAGTGCCGAACGCTTTGCCGGTCGCACAGCCATCGAGGAAAACGGTCAATGTATCGACTACGCCCGCTTGCCCGAGCGTGTCCTGGAATTCACCAGGGGCTTGATGGCACTGGGCATCCAGGCGGGTGACCGGGTTGGTGTCTGGGCGCCGAACAGCGCTGACTGGATCCTCGCAGCGCTTGGCATCCAGTGCGCCAGCGCCGTGCTGGTGCCGATCAACACGCGCATGAAGGGCCCGGAGGCCGCCGATGTGCTGGAGCGCAGCGGTTGCCGGGTGTTGTTCGTCCAGCAACGTTTTCTCGATGTCGACTACCCGGCGCTGCTGGCACCGCATCGGCCGGCCAGCCTGGAACACCTGATCATTGTCGAGGGTGAAACGCCTGCCCGGTCTTCGGACCTCACCCTTGAGCAGTTCTTGCTGGGTGCGGCGACCATCGATGCCGACAGTGCCAGGCACCGTGCGCTGGCAGTCGGCCCCGAGGCCATGTGCGATCTGTTGTTCACCTCCGGCACCACCGGCAAGCCCAAAGGTGTGATGAGCGGCCACGGCCAGAACCTGCGGGCCTTCACCGAATACGTCAAGGTCATTGGCCTGGTGCCGGGCGATCGTTACCTGATCGTCAATCCGTTCTTCCATGCCTTTGGCTACAAGGCCGGATGGCTGACCTGCCTGATCGGCGGCGCGACCATCTTGCCCCATGCGGTGTTTGACGCAGAAGCGGTGTTCGAGCGCATCGCCCGCGAGCGCATCAGCGTACTGCCCGGCGCGCCGACCCTGTACCTGTCGCTGCTGGCCCATCCCCGACTCAAGCAAACCGATCTGTCGAGCCTGCGCATCGCCGTGACCGGCTCGGCCAGCATTCCGCCAAGCCTGATCGAGCGCATGCGCAACGAGTTGGGATTTGCCGTGGTCACCACCGCCTACGGACTCACCGAGTGCGGAGGGCTGGCGACCATCTGCGATCCCCGGGACTCGGCGCAGGTGATCGCCGGCACCAGCGGACGGCCGATTGCCGGCACCGAAGTGAGCATCCGCGATCCGCATAACCTGGCGCTCGACCCAGGGCAGACCGGCGAGATTTGCCTGCGCGGCTTCCACGTCATGCAGGGCTACTTCCAGAACCCCGAGGCGACCCGCGAAGCCATCGACGCCGAAGGCTGGCTGCACACCGGCGATGTCGGGCGCCTGGACGAGGCGGGCAACCTGATCATCACCGACCGCCTCAAGGACATGTTCATCGTCGGTGGTTTCAACTGCTACCCGGCGGAAATCGAAGCGGCGCTGATCAAACACCCGGCGATTGCCCAGGTGGCGGTGATCGGTATCGCCGACGAACGCATGGGTGAGGTCGGCTGTGCCTGCGTGGTGCTGCGCGAAGGTCAAGTGCTCGATGAGGCTCAATTGATTGCCTGGAGCCGTGAGCAAATGGCCAATTACAAGGTGCCGCGCCAAGTGCGCTTCTTCGACGCCTTGCCATTGAACCCCTCGAGCAAGGTGGCGAAAAACGAACTGCGCGCGCTGGTGGGCAGCACTCAGGCGTGAAGCGGTCCCATCTCACCAAATGGACGATGTGCGCGGCGGCGGTTCTTTTCATGCTGCGGTGACACAAGCAAAAAACAACAAAAAAGGAGAGGAGCATGCTTACGCGAAATACGGTTGTGCGCCATTCGGCAAATCTGTGGGGAGGACGCAGCCTGTTGGCTGCGACCATCACCGTTGCCGGTGCCTCGGCCCACGCTGCGCCGACGATCGAACTGGGAGAAAACACCACACTGGAATCGGCGTTGACGGTCAACTACACCGCTTCCATGCGCACCGCCAAACAGGCCAGTCAATATCTCAACGACCCGAACAACGACGACGGCACGCGCAACTTCAAGCGCGGCTCCTTGATCAACAACCGTCTGAGCCTGTTCGGCGAGTTGTTGCTCAAGCACGACAACCTCGGCGCGGTGCTGCGCGGGAGTGATTTCTATGACGACGTCTATCACCAGCGCAATGCCAACGACTCACCGGATACAGTGAACAAGTTGGGGCACAACGATGGCTTCAGTGATGAAACCAGAAGGCTGAGCGGCAGCAACGCGCGCCTGCTGGATGCCTATGTGTATGGCAACTTTGAAATGGGCGAGACACAGTACTTGTCGCTCAAGGCCGGGCGGCATCTGGTGGCCTGGGGCGAGAGCCTGTTCTGGCCCAACATCAGCCAGGGGCAGGCCCCGGTGGATGCCACCAAGTTCAACGTGCCCGGCACCGAGGCCAAGGACTCGTACCTGCCGGTGGGACAGGTGTCGGGTTCCTGGTCGCTGAATGAAGACCTGGCGCTGGTGGGCTACTACCAGTACGAGTGGGAAAAGACTGAACTGAACCCGGTGGGGGACTATTTCGGCAGCGATACCTTTGGTCCCGGTGCTGAATTCTATCGTCTGGGCCGTGGGCAGGTAGACCGCTTGCCGAGCGGTGTGGCGGTCGGTTATGGCGGTGAGAAAGACCCCAGCGACAGCGGCCAATGGGGCGTTGGCGTGCGTTACCGGGTCACCGAGAACACCGAGGTGGGGCTTTTCCATTACCGCTATAACGAGCGCATCGGCTCGTTGTTCTTCGACTTCACCGGCAACACCCAATATTCATCGCTCAAGAGCATTGGTCATGACGGCACCGCGCCGATCTATCGCCTGGGCTACTTTGAAGACGTCAAGCTCACCGGCATCAGCTTCAGCTCCAAGGTCGGCGATTCGGTGCAGTACGCCGGTGACCTGAGCTACCGCGACGGCGCCTCGGTCTACCTGAACAACGGTGCGCCGACTACCGGGCAAATCTGGCAAGGCAACCTCAACGCTTCGTACATCCTCGGCCCAAGCTTGCTGGCCCACCAGACGACCTTGATGGGCGAAGTGGTGCATCAGCGCATCGCCGGGGTGGACAGCCTGACAATCACCGGCGGCGGCCCAGGGGTGGACGGCACCTTCGATGAATTCGAATCGAAGACTCAGACCCGCGGTTCGACCCTGCTCGGCGTTGGCGCCTACATGGACTACCCGTCCATTGCCAACGGCCTGGACCTCAGCACCAAAGTGGTATGGACCCAGAACGTCGACGGCAGCGCCTATCAGGGGCTGGGTCGCGACGAGAAGCGTCTGACCGTGGGCGGTGACTTCAAGTATCTGGGCAACTTCCAGATCGGCATGACCTATGTCGCCTACCTGAGTTCGCCTGACGTGGCCCAAGGCCGCCTGCTGGCTGACCGCGATTACCTGTCGCTCAACGCCAAGTACACCTTCTGATGAACAGGGCTGCGTCGCGATGAGGCGACGCAGCCTGCGTTCGTAGCCTGATAACAACAAAGAGAGGCACCTCATGAACCCTCGTCCGACCCCGTCACCGTTCAGCCCGATTGCGATTGGCCCACTGACCCTGAAAAACCGCTTTATCAAGTCCGCCACCAATGAGGGCATGAGTGCCCAGGGCGTGCCTTCCAGGCAATTGGTCAAGTTGCACTCGGCCCTGGCCGCAGGCGGTATCGCCCTGACGACCGTGGCCTACTGCGCGGTGAGCAACGATGGCCGTACCTTGCCCAACCAATTGACCCTGACCCAGGCCAGCCTGCCGCATTTCAAGGCCCTGACCGATGGCGTGCATGAAGCCGGGGGCCTGGCCAGCGCGCAAATCACCCACGGCGGCTGCTTTACCTTTATCCGCGAACGTTCGACCAAGCGTCCACTGTCGGCCAGCGGCGGCTTCAACAAGATCGGCTTGATGAGTGGCATGTTCCTCAAGCAGGCGATGAACGAGGCTGACATGCAACAGGTGGTACGCGACTTCGCGCAAGGCGCGCGTCTGGCGCGCCAGGCCGGTTTCGATGCGGTGGAAATCCACATGGGTCACGGCTACTTGCTCAGCCAGTTCATTTCACCGATGTACAACAAGCGTCGAGACCAGTACGGCGGCAGTCTGGAAAACCGCCTGCGTTTTCCGCGCCGGGTGTTGCGCGCGGTGCTGGATGCAGTCGGTCATGAGATGGCGGTGATCTGCAAGTACAGCGTCACCGAAGGGGTTCGCGCCGGTAACAGTGCCGAAGACGGGGCAAAGATCGCCCGCATGCTGGAACAGGAAGGCGCCCACTTGCTGGTGCTCAGTGCGGGGATGAACGCCGAGTCGATCACCACCATGTTCGGTTCCTCGTTCCCCAAGGAAAACCGCGTTCAGCAGAAGAACAAGATCATTGCCCTGGCGATGGCCATCCAGCGCCGCAAGGAACCGACCGTGGAATTCCGCGAGCTGTATCTGCTGGAGCATGCGCGCAAGGTACGGGCGGCGGTGAAGATGCCGCTGGCGTATCTGGGCGGCGCCAAGAGCCTGGCGAGCATCGAGACGATCATGGCCGAGGGTTTCGATCTGGTCGCCATGGGCCGGGTATTGCTGGCCGAGAATGACTACGTCAACAAGCTCGCCAGTGGCACCAGCCGCGATTCCATCTGCACCGCCTGCAACCGCTGCGTGGCGATGATGTACACGCCCGGTGGCACCTCATGCGTACTGGGTAAGCCCGGCGATGCCGAATTGAACCGCCTGCCGGCGGCGGGGGCCTGAAAGAGAGCCCTTGTTGCAGGAGCGGGACGTGCCCGCCTGGAACGATAACGCGGTTACACAGGTGCACCGCATCGTCCTGTTCGCGGGCAAGCCTCGCTCCTACAACGCACCAGATGCCGTGGCGCCTTTATCAAGCCGCGTCGCCACTGGTTTCAACCGTTTTGCAGGAAGTCGATGCAGCTGCGGTTGAACAGTTCGCGGTGTTCCACCTGGACCCAATGCCCGCAGCGGTTGAGCACGATGAACCGGGCGTTCGCTGCGCCATTGATGATGCGCTGGGCGCCGCTGACCGGGTTGAAATGATCGTTGTTGCCCCAGAAACCGAAGATCGGGCACTGAATCTCGCCCAGGCGCGATTCCATGTTCTGCACCATCATCGTGCTGAACAGGTTCTTCGGTTGAGTCACGGCCACCGCCACGCGTTCTTGCAGCAGGCTTTCCGGCAGGATCGAATCGTCGAACAACTGCAGACGCATCATGCTGCGCATTTCTTCCATGCCAATGGGCCCGGCGCTGAACAGGCTGACCATGCGCACGATGCCTTCCATCTTGAAGTAGGTTTCCCGCTCCTCGACACCGCCAGGTGCCAGCAGGATCAGGCTCTGGGGCAATTGCGGCAGGCGCAGGGCCAGGCCCAGGGCAATCGCACCACCCAATGAGTTCCCCAGTAGCGTGCAGCGCTTCACGCCGACGGATTCCAGGAAGGCCGCCACGCAGTCGACGAAAAAATCCAGGTTGTACTGTATGTCTTCGGGTTTGTCCGAGCGGCCGAAACCCGGAAGGTCGAGCACGAGGTTGCGGTAGCCGGCAGCGACGAACTGCGGATAGTTACCCTTGAAATTACTGTAACCACTGGCGCCCGGGCCGCTGCCATGCAGCCACAACACCACGGGGCCCGTACCCTCATCCAGGTAGTGCAGGCGCAACCCGCTGGGCAGCGTTGCGTAATGGCCCACGGGCAGGGGCAGGTCTACGGGTTGATTCATGGGGTTCTCCATTGTCTGCGGATTCATGAAGCACAGCCGCGCCAGGCGCCGTAGCAGATTGAAGGGGATGCAGCGCCTGGCGAGGTGCGCACCCTGCCAATGCTGGGCGTTGACGGGAGGGATCACATCGTCCGTTCAGACCACGCGGCGATAGTCTCATCGGACGATGTGTGCCCAGGCACTTGCCGCTAATCATGCAGGGGACGGCTCCACTGCAAGGGCAGCGAGCCGCAGCGTATTCGTCCATTCGGAGATTGCTATGAAGTTACTCGATAAAGTGGCGTTCGTGACCGGTGCCGCGCAGGGCATGGGCCAGGCCATCGTGCGTGGATTTGTTGCCGAAGGCGCCAAGGTGGTGGCGGTCGACCTCAACCAGGCTGCGCTGGCCGAGAGTCTTGCGGACCTGGGCGATAAAGTCCTGGCCCTGGCCTGCAACGTTGGTGAAAGCGCTTCCGTGGCCGATGCCATGGGCCAGGCCGAGCAACACTTCGGCGGCCTCGACATCCTGGTCAACAACGCGGGCGTCGGCGCACTGGACAGCTTCCTTGAAACCCCTGACGAGAGCTGGGCGCGGGTGATCGGCGTGAACCTGGGCGGCACCTTCCTGTGCTGTCGCGAAGGCGCCAGGCTGATGATCAAGGGTGGACGCAAAGGAGCGATCATCAACCTTTCCAGCACCGCCGCGCTGACCGGCGACGGTCCCAGCCACTACTGCGCCTCGAAAGCCGGGGTGATGGGCCTGACCCGCTCGATCGCCCGGGAACTGGCCGCCAGCGGTATTCGCGTCAACACCCTGGTGCCGGGACCGACCAATACACCAATGATGGCCGGCATCCCTGATGAATACATGCAAGCGCTGCTGAAAAACGTGCCGTTGGGCCGCATGTGCGAGACGGACGAAATCGCCCGTGTTGCGGTGTTCCTCGCGAGCGAAGACGCCAGTTTCATGACCGGCCAGAACGTTGCCGTCAACGGCGGCATGGCCTTTATCTGATCGGAGAGTGACTGATGAGCAAGCGTTTACAGGGAAAAATCGCCTTCGTTACCGGCGCTGGTTCCGGCATCGGCGAAGCCACCGCACTGCGGTTTGCCGAAGAGGGCGCTACTGTGGTGCTGTGCGGGCGCCGCGTTGAGCCACTGCAGGGTGTACAGGAAAAAATTCTCGGCTTCGGCGGCCAGGCTGAAATCGCCGTCGCCGATGTCAGCGACGAGCAAGCCTACGTCAGTGCACTGCAAGCCACCGCACAACGTCACGGACGTCTGGACATCCTGGTCAATAATGCGATGGCCTACACCTGGGGCGACATCGACAAGATGACCACCGCCGACTGGCACGCCAACTTCGCCACCACCGTCGATGGCACCTTCTTCGGCACGCGCACGGCGATGCGCCTGATGAAAGAGCAGGGCGGCGGTTCGATTGTCAACATCGCCTCGATCTGCGGGCTGTTCGGTACCGCGCAGATGGCCGGTTACTCGGCGGCCAAGGCGGCAGTGATCAACTTCAGCCGTGCCGCGGCCAGCGAAGGCGCGCCGCACAACATCCGTTGCAACGTGATCATCCCGGGCGTGGTCGATACCCCGGCGACCGCCGGCATGCTCGGCGACAAGAAGGCCCGTGCCAACACCGAAAAAGTCATCCCGATGAAACGGGTCGGCCTGCCGGTGGAACTGGCGAACGCCATTCTGTTCCTGGCCAGCGACGAGGCCTCCTATGTCACCGGTGCCAGTCTGGCGGTGGACGGTGGTCGTGGTTCCGACCTGTACACGGTGTTCGACTGATGGGCCTGGAATCCGCCGCGCTGCTTGAGCGCATCGACCGCCTGGAGTCGCTGGACGCGATCCGTCAACTGGCCGGCAAATACGCCCTGGCCCTGGATATGCGTGACATGGACGCCATGGCCAACTGTTTCGCCCCGGATGTGCGTGTGGGACGCGACAAGAGCGGTCGGGCGCACCTCAAGGCCTGGCTGGACGAAACCATGCGCAAGCAGTTTCACGGCACGTCCCATCACCTGGGCCAGCACATTATCGAGTTCAGTGACCCGGATCACGCCACGGGCGTGGTCTATTCCAAGAACGAGCATGAGACCGGCCCCGAGTGGGTGATCATGCAGATGCTGTACTGGGACGACTACGAGCGGATTGATGGGCGCTGGTGTTTCCGTCGTCGCCTGCCGTGCTACTGGTATGCAACCGACCTGAACAAGCCACCGATCGGCGGCCTGAAAATGCGCTGGCCGGGGCGAGAGCCCTATGCCGGTACCTTCCACGAACTGTTCCCGTCCTGGGATGCGTTCTGGGCGCAACGGCCGGACAAGGAAGCATTGCCGGAAATTGCCGAGCCGGCGCCGTTGGAGGGGTTTCTTGCCACGCTGCGACGTGGGGCGGGTGATCCGAAGATTCGGGTTCGCTGACTTCGCCCCTCCGCAGGAGCGAGCCTGCTCGCGAAAAACGCCAGGACAACGCGGGCATTCAGACGGCCCGCGTCATCGTTGACGAGCATCGCGAGCAGGCTCGCTCCCACAGTGGGAAGTGACCCGCAGTAAACTCGCCCTTGCGTAGGAGCGAGCCTGCTCGCGAAAAACGCCAGGACAACGCGGGCATTCAGACGGCCCGCGCCTCCCGCGGCATCCCCAGCGCCCGTTCGGCAATGATATTGCGCTGTATCTCGTTACTGCCGCCATAAATCGTATCGGAGCGGGTGAACAGGAACAGCGACTGCAAACGGCTCAGCTGGTAAGGCGCGCCCTCGAGGATTTCAGCCTCGTCGCCCAACACATCCATCGCCAGTTTCCCAAGATCCGAGTGCCAGTTGGACCAGGCCAGTTTGTAGATCATGGCTTCGCGCTTGAGACTGCCATCCTGCGGACCGGAGAGCATGCGCAGCGAGTTGTAGCGCAACACCTTCAGTCCCGACCACGCCTGTGCGATGCGCTGGCGCAGCAACGGGTCGCGCGAGGCGCCATTGGACCGGGCGAGGCGGATGATTTCGTCGAGCTCGTTTTGAAATTGCATCTGTTGGCCCAGCGTCGAGACACCGCGTTCGAAGCCGAGCAGGGCCATGGCGATTTTCCAGCCGTCGCCCGGTTGGCCGATCAGGTTATCGGCGCGGGTTACTGCCTGATCGAAAAACACCTCGTTGAACTCGCTGGTGCCTGTCAATTGCTGGATCGGCTGCACGCGAATCTGCGCCTGCGCCATCGGCACCAGCAGGAATGACAGGCCATGATGCCCTTGGCTCCCGGGCTCTGTGCGCGCCAGCACGAAACACCAATCGGCTTCGTGCGCCAGCGAGGTCCAGACTTTCTGGCCGCTGATAAGCCAGTGTTCGCCCGTGTCATCGAGCCTGGCCCGGGTTTGCACGTTCGCCAGATCGGAACCGGCGCCGGGCTCGGAATAGCCCTGGCACCAGAACTCGCTGCCAGTGAGGATGCCGGGCAACAAGCGTTGTTGCTGGGCAGGGGTGCCGAAGGCGGCCAGGGTCGGGCCGACCAGTCCTTCGCCGATGTGGCCCATGCGTCCGGGGCCGCCGGCCCGGGCGTATTCCTCATGGAAAATCACCTGCTGGCAGATGCTCAGTCCTCGCCCACCATGCTCTGCGGCCCATCCGAGACCAATCCAGCCACCTGCGGCGAGTTCTCGCTCCCAGGCTTTACGTTCCTCGGGAAAACTGTGCTCGTCGCCGGGGCCGCCGCGATAGCGCAGCGACGCAAACTCACCACTCAGGTGCTCGGCCATCCATTGGGCGACCTCTTGACGGAAAGCCTCGTCGGCCTTGCTGAAACCGATTTTCATGCGTCTTCTCCAAACAGATGTGTCGCCATGCGTTCACGATGCAGCGCCGGGCTGCCCAGCAATTGCTCGCTGGCGCGGGCGCGCTTGAAGTACAAGTGCGGGTCGTATTCCCAGGTGAAACCTACGCCGCCATGCAACTGGATCGACTCGGCGGCGCAGTGGAAAAATGCTTCGCTGGCATGGATCTTCGCCGTCGCGGCAGCCATGGCCAGTTCGCTGGCCACCGCGATATCACCTCCGGGGTCGAGGTGTTCCTGCACGACACAGGCGGCGTAGTAGATCGCGGAACGGGCGCACTCGACCTGCAGCATCATGTCGGCGCAGCGGTGCTTTATGGCCTGGAAACTGGCAATGGTGCGTTTGAATTGCCGGCGTTCGGCAATGTACGCCAGGGTCAGGTCAAGCACTTGCTGCGCGCCGCCGACCTGTTCGGCGGCCAGGCCGGCGGCGCCAATCGAAAGGGTCTCGCGCAACACCGGCCAGCCCTGGTCGGGGGCGCAGAGCATTTGCGCCTCGTTAACGAACACATCGTGCAGTTCGATACGTGCCAGGCGCCGAGTCTGATCCAGGGTGGGCAGGGGCGTGCACAGGATCCCGGGCGTCTCGGCAGCGAGGGCGAACAGGTTGATGCCCGATTCCCCCTCGCTGCCGGGGTTGCGCGCAGCGACGATCAGCAAGTCCGCTTGTGCCCCGTCGATGACCTGGGTGTAGACGCCGTTCAGGTAGCAGCCGCCGGCAGCGGGCCGGGCGATCGCTTGCACACTGCGTGCATCCCAGCCTTTGCCACTGGCGAACGCCAGCGTCGCGGTGGTTTCACCGGCGGCAATCGCACTGAGCCAGTGTTCCTGGAGGGCCGGGTTGTGTCCCGCCAGGAGCGCAGGGGTGGCCAGGCAGGTTGTGGCGAACAGGGGCGAGCCCAACAGGAAGCGACCGCTCTGTTCCAGCAGAATCGCCAGCTCGACAAACCCCAGGCCCATGCCACCGAAACGCTCGGGGATCATCAGCGCCGGCCAACACAGCTCAAGGCCGATGCGCCGCCAGACATCGGGGTCGTAACCGTCCGTGCGAATCATGGTGGCACGCACGGCATGGGAATCGCTGGCGGCGGCGAGAAAACGCTCGGCGCTGTCGCGAATCATCAGGTGTTCTTCAGTAAAAGCGAACTCCATGGGGTTGTCTCTGCAAGGCGGATGGATGCAGCAGTCTGGGTTGTTCGGGGCGACTGTCGAATCACTAAAACGGACTAGTGCGCAGGCAGTTGGTTGCGCCGTGTCATCGTTCTTCGTCCGCAGGAGCGCGCAGGCCGTGGTGGTGCTTAGTCTCAACGGACGATGAAGCGGCGGGCGGCGCTTTGCACAATGCTCGCCACGCACCCCCTTCAGCCAATGAGAACTTAGGCATGATCGATATTCGTGGTTTGAGCTATTTCGTCTCCCAGATCGAGAACCTCAGTCAGTGGCAGCGTTATGCCGAGGACGTGCTGGGCATGCAGGTGCATGCGGCGCCGGGTGGGGGCCTGTACGTAAAAATGGACGAGCGCCCGTTTCGCATGCTGATCGTCGAAGGCAGCGAGGCACGTTATCTGGCATCCGGCTGGGAACTGGCCGGCGAGCCGGCGTTCCAGGCGGCCCTCGGGCACCTGACTGCGGCGGGTGTTGAATGGCAGCCAGGCACCCCCGCCGAAATCGATCAGCGTGGTGTCCAGGCGCTGGTCAAACTCACCGATCCGTCGGGCAACACCCATGAACTGAGTTGGGGTCATCGCTCCGACTGCCTGCCATTTGTGTCGCCCCAGGGTGTGCCGCGTTTCATCACCGGCGACATGGGCCTGGGCCATACCGTGCTGCCGGCACCGAACTTCGACGCCACGCTGGCGTTCGCCAAGGACGTGCTGGGTTTCGAGCTGTCGGACATTTTCAACTTCCGCCCGGATCCGTCTACGCCACCCGTGCGCATTCACTTCCTGCATTGCCATAACGCCCGCCACCACAGCCTGGCGCTGGCCGAATACCCGGTGCCGTCAGGTTGCGTGCACGTGATGGTCGAGGTGGATTCGATGACCGAAGTCGGTCGTGCCCATGACCGGTTGCTGGCCCACGACGTGAACCTGTCGGCAACGCTTGGCCAGCACCTGAACGATCGCATGACCAGTTTCTACATGAAGACACCGTCGGGATTCGATCTGGAATACGGCTTTGGTGGATTGCAAGTCGATTGGGCCGAGCATTCGGCATTCGAGTTCACCCGCGTGAGCATTTGGGGGCACGACTTTTCGGTCGGCCGACAGTAAGGAATTGTCATGATGAATAAACAAATGACAGCGGCCGATGCGGTCGCTCAATTACGCGATGGCATGACCATCGGTTTCGGTGGTTGGGGACCACGGCGCAAGCCGATGGCGATTGTGCGCGAGATCCTGCGATCAGACGTCAAGGATCTGACCGTGGTGGCCTACGGCGGCCCGGAAGTGGGCATGCTGTGCGCCGCCGGCAAGGTCAGGAAACTGGTGTTCGGTTTCGCCACCCTCGACGCCATTCCGCTGGAACCCTATTACCGCAAGGCCCGCGAGGCCGGTGAACTGGAGTTGCTGGAGCTCGACGAAGGCATGTTCCAGTGGGGGTTGCGGGCCGCCGGCATGCGCCTGCCATTTCTGCCGACCCGTTGCGGTCTGGCGACTGACGTCATGCGCCTGAATCCGCAACTCAAGACCGTCGCGTCGCCTTATGCCGATGGCGAGGTGCTGCTGGCGATGCCGGCGTTGAATCTCGATGTGGCCTTTGTCCATGTCAATGTCGCCGATCGCCTGGGCAATACCCTGGTCACCGGCCCGGACCCTTATTTCGATCACCTGTTCGCCCGTGCCGCGCAACAGTGTTTCGTCTCCTGCGAACGCCTGGAAGAGCGTCTGGCATTGAGCGCCGAGCAGGCTCGGTTCAATACCTTCGAGCGCTATCTGGTGAGTGGGGTGGTGCATGCACCGCTCGGCGCACACCCAACCGCTTGCGCCCCTGATTACGGCTGGGACATGAAACATCTTAAGGGCTATGTCGCCAGCAGCCAGGTGGAAAACGGCTGGCAGGACTATGTGCAGACCTACGTCGCCGGCGGCGAGCAGGCCTATCAGGCACAGAACGGCGGTGCCGACTCCATGGGCGCCTTGCCCCTTCCCGTGTTCTGAGGATTAGCGACTATGTCTGCAACCTGTGACTTCACCCTGGCTGAACTGATGATCGTCGCCGCCTCCGAGGCCTGGCGCGGCAATGGCGAAGTGATTGCCTCGGGTCTTGGCGTGATTCCGCGCCTTGGCGCGAGCCTGGCCAAACTGACCCACAGCCCCGAGCTGCTGATGACCGACAGCGAAGCCTTCCTGGTCGAAGAGCCGATTCCCCTCGGTCCGCGCGGCGACTACGTGCCGCGTTACTCGGGCTACCTGTCGTTCGAGCGGGTCTTCGAATGTGTCTGGGGTGGTCGCCGTCACGCGATGATCGGCCCGACCCAGATCGACCGCTGGGGCCAGACCAACCTGTCCTGCGTGGGCGATTATCAAAAGCCCAAGACCGCGATCCTCGGCGTGCGCGGTTTGCCGGGCAACAGCATCAACCACCTGAACTCGTTTTTCGTGCCCAGCCACAACACCCGGGTGTTCGTCAGCGGCGAAGTGGACATGGTTTCCGGCGTCGGCTTCAAGGCCGACCGCTGGCCCGAAGGTGCGCGCCGCGACCTGATGGACATCCGCTGGGTGGTCAGCGATCTGTGCGTTCTCGATTTCGACGGCCCCGACCGTGCGGTGCAGGTGCGGTCGTTGCACCCCGGCGTGACATTCGAGCAGGTCCAGCAAAACACCGGTTTCCCGTTGCTCAAATCGGCGCAACTGCATGAAACGGTGCACCCGACCGAAGAGCAGTTGGCCCTGATCCGCCGACTCGACCCCCACGATTACCGCGCTACGGCGATCAAGGGCAATCCGCCCGGCATCCGTCAGGCCTGAGGCGAGGACAGTGAACATGCACAGCAGCGAGAGTGAATTCGTCGTCCGTGAGGACAAAGCCGTCTACGAAACAGACACACCGGTGCTGTACAGCGTGGCCGAGGGTATTGCCACGCTGACGCTGAACCGGCCGACCTTCAACAATGCGCAAAACTCGCAAATGACCTATGCCCTGGACGCCGCCCTTCGCGAGGCGGTCAACGATGATGAGGTCAAGGTCATCGTCTTGCGGGGCAACGGCAAGCATTTTTCGGCAGGCCACGACATCGGCACGCCGGGGCGTGATATCGACAAACCGTTCGAGCGCGCGCACCTGTGGTGGGACCACACCAACAAACCCGGTGGCGAGCAACTTTACGCCCGGGAGCAGGAAGTCTATCTGGGCATGTGCCGCCGCTGGCGCGAATTGCCCAAGCCGACCATTGCCATGGTCCATGGTGCCTGTGTCGCGGGTGGGCTGATGCTGGCCTGGGTGTGTGATTTGATCATTGCCAGCGATGACGCATTCTTCCAGGACCCGGTGGTGCGCATGGGCATTCCGGGGGTGGAGTATTTTGCCCATCCCTATGAAATGAACCCGCGCATCGCCAAGGAATTCCTGTTTACCGGTGACCGCATGAGCGCCGACCGGGCCTGGCAAGTGGGCATGGTCAACCGCGTGGTGCCCCGTGAAGACCTTGAACAAGCGTGCTATGCACTGGCCGCCGGCATCGCCCGCCAGCCGCGCATGGGCCTGGCACTGACCAAGCAGGCGATCAACCACGTCGAAGACCTGCAGGGCAAGCGCACGGCCATGGATGCAGTGTTCGCCTGGCACCATTTCGCCCACGCCCATAACGAGCTGTTGTCCGGCGACAAACTGGGTGGCTTCGATGCCAAAGACATGGCCCGGGCCAACAAGCAGGCCGAGGACAAGCGCCCATGAACCGATGGCTCGATACGCCCTTGACCGAGGCGCTCGGTTGTCGCTACCCGATTGTGCAAACCGCGATGGGCTGGGTCGCCGACGCCAATCTGGTGATCGCCACGACCCAGGCTGGCGGTTTTGGTTTCCTGGCCGGTGCAACCATTCCCGCTGACGAACTGGAAAGCGAAATCCGCAAGGTGAACGACGCCACCGGAGGCAGCAACTTCGGGCTCAATTTCCATATGTTCCAGGACAACGCCGCGCAGTGCGTCGACCTGGCGATCCAGTACCGCCTGCGTGCCGTGAGCTACGGGCGCGGCCCGGACAAACAGACCATCGCGCGGTTCAAGGCGGCCAAAGTGCTCTGTATCCCGACAGTGGGGGCACTCAAACATGCGCTGAAGGCCGTGGAACTCGGCGCCGATCTGATCACCATTCAGGGCGGCGAGGGCGGCGGTCATACCGGCGGTGTGCCCAGTTCCATCCTGTTGCCCCAGGTACTGGCAGCGGTCAAGGTGCCGGTGATCGCCGCCGGAGGGTTTTCCACGGGCCGTGGCCTGGCCTCGGTGCTGGCTGCCGGCGGTGCAGGGATCGCGATGGGCACGCGGTTCCTCATGACTCGCGAATCGCCGACGCCTCCGGCGACGTTGCAGCGCTACCTGAAGGTCAGCGACCCGCAACAGGTGCGGGTCACCACGGCGGTGGACGGCATGCGCCACCGCATGATCGAAAACCGCTTCATCAATCATCTGGAAAAGGCCGGCCCGTTCGGGCGCTTGCGCATGGCACTGGGCAGCGCCTGGCAATGGAAGCAGCACACAGGCATGAGCCTGGGGCACATGGCCACGGTATTTCTGCGTGCGTTGCGTGAGGACCCGTCCGCGCTATCGCAAGTGGTTATGGCTGCCAACCAGCCAGTACTGCTGCAACGCTCAATGGTCGATGGCGAGCCGGACGAAGGCATCCTGCCCAGCGGCCAGGTCGCTGCGGCGATCGGCGAGTTGCTCAGTTGCCGTGAGGTCATCGAAGGCATCGCCAGTGAAGCCGAGCAATGCCTGGACGCGCTCCTGGCCCGCCGCCAGACCCATTCATCGAACCATCCCGCCAGTATTGGAGAACCCCTGTGAACCAGGCATTTACCACACAACTCAATCAGGGGATCGCGGAACTGGTGATCGCCAAACCACCGGTCAACGCCCTTGACAGTCAGCAATGGCACGCCCTGGCCCGACAGATCGAGGCGCTTGGGGCCGACCCCGAAGTACGCGTGATTGTCATCCGCGCTGAAGGCCGGGGCTTTTGCGCCGGTGTCGACATCAAGGAGCTGGATAAGTACCCCGAGCGAATTGTCGACGTTAACGCCGGCAACTACGCCACGTTCAAGGCCGTACATCGCAATCCGGTGCCGGTCATTGTCGCGGTGCACGGCTTCGTCCTGGGTGGCGGCATCGGCATCACCGGGGCGGCGGATATCGTCATCGCGTCTGACTGCGCGATTTTCGCCTTGCCGGAAGTCGACCGTGGCGCGATGGGGGGCGGTGCGCATTTGCAACGTCTGTTCCCGGTGCAAAAAGTCCGCTACCTGTTTTTTACCGGCGACAGCATCGGTGCGCCCGAAGCCCTGCAATACGGGTTTATCGAGCGGATTGTCAGCAAGGACCAACTGCGCGAAACCGCCTTGGGCATCGCGGCGAAAATCGCCGAAAAGAGCCCAAGCATGATCCGTATCGCCAAGGAAGCCTTGAACGGCATCGAAGACGGCAACCTGGAAGACAAATATCGCTGGGAGCAGGGCTTCACGATGCAGGCCTACAGCAGCCCGGACTCCGCGGAGACCCGCCGGGCCTTCGTCGAAAAACGCGACGCCAAGTTCTGAGGGAACGCCATGGAACTGACTTACACACCCCAACAAACCGCCTTCCGTGCCGAAGTGCGCGCCTGGCTGGCGGCCAACCTGCCGCGCGAGCCGCTGGCCAGCTACGACACCCGCGAAGGCTTCGAACAACACCGCGCCTGGGAGGCGAAGCTGTTCGAGAGCCGCTGGTCGATGGTGATGTGGCCCGCTGAACTGGGCGGTCGCGGTTGTGACCTGATCGAGTGGCTGATTTTCGAAGAAGAGTACTACGGCGCCGGGGCGCCGATGCGGGTCAACCAGAATGGCCAGTTGTTGTTGGGGCCGACGCTGATGGAATTCGGCACGCCTGAACAGAAGCAGCGGTTTCTGCCGCGCATGGCCGCCAGCCTCGACATGTGGGCCCAGGGCTGGTCGGAACCGAACGCCGGTTCGGACATGGCGGCGATCACCAGCAAGGCGACACTCGACGGCGAGCATTACGTGATCAACGGCCAGAAAACCTGGTCGACCCGGGCGATATTCGCCGACTGGCTGTTTGGCCTGTTTCGCAGCGAACCGGGCTCGAGCCGCCACCATGGCCTGTCGTTCGTGATGGTGCCGCTCAATGCTCCGGGAGTGAGCATTCGCCCGATCAAGGCCCTCAATGGCAAGGATGCCTTTGCCGAAGTTTTTTTCGACGACGTCCGGGTGCCGGTGGCCAACCGTATCGGTGCCGAAGGGCAGGGCTGGCATGTGGCAATGGCCACCGCCGGTTTTGAACGCGGGCTCTTGCTGCGTTCGCCGGCGCGTTTCCAATACACCGCGCGCAAGCTGGTGGAACTGTACAAGGCCAACCGCGAGAGCGCCGACCGCGACCCGAGCCTGCGCGACGCGGTACTGGAAACCTGGATGGGTGCCGAGGCGTATGCCCTGTCGGCCTACTACACGGTCGGCCGGTTGAGTCGGGGCGAGCAGATCGGTGCCGAGTCGAGCATCAACAAGATCATCTGGTCGGAGCTCGACCTGAAAATGCACGAAACCGCGATGCGCATTCTCGGTAGCCGCGCCGAGCTGCTGCCGCCCGTGGAGGGCGATGCGGCGGGCTGGCTGGAGGGGTTCCTGTTCGCTCAGTCCGGGCCGATCTACGCCGGAACCAACGAAATCCAGCGCAACATCATTGCCGAGCGGATGCTCGGCTTGCCGAAATAAGGAACGGGCCATGGACTTCACTTTTACCGATGACCAGCTGACGTTTCGCGAAGCCATCAGTCGTTTCCTGATGACCGAAGCCGCCCCGGAAATGCTCCGGGAAATCTGGGAGACCGATGTCGGTCGTTCACCGGACCTGCGCGGCAAGATTGCCGAACAGGGCCTGACCGCCTTGTCGGTGCCCGAGGCCGAGGGCGGCCTGGGCATGGACGACTTGGCCTGGGCGTTGATGACCCAGGAACTGGGGTATTACGCGATTCCCGACTCCCTGGCCGACACTGCGTATGTCGCCACCGGGCTGCTCACCAGCCTGCCAAGCGAGCACCCGGCCCGCAGCAGTCTTTTACCGCGCATTGCCGAAGGCACCTTGCGCATTGCCATCAGTCATCCCGTCAACCCGCTGGTCAGTGATGCTCAATTGGCTGAGGTCTTGATCCTGACCGATGGCGACGACATTCATATCGTGCCGCGCGCCCAGGTGGATGTTCAGCAACAGCCGAGCATCGACGCGTCCCGGCGTCTGGGGCGGGTCACCTGGAACCCGACCCCGGCCACCTGCGTGGCCAGCGGCGCATTGGGTCGTACCCTGCAGGCACGACTGCTTGAGCGTGGCGCCTTGTCGGTGGCCGGGCAACTGCTCGGGCTGGCGCAACGCATGCTCGATTTGTCCGTGGACTACGTCGCGCAGCGCAAACAGTTCGGCAAGCCGATCGGCAGCTTCCAGGCCGTCAAGCATCACCTGGCCGATGTCGCCCGGCATATCGAACAGGCCAAACCGGTGCTGTACCGCGCCGCGCATGGCCTGGCCAGGGGCGATGCCCATGCCGGCGTGTGGGTTTCCCAGGCCCGCCTGGCCTGCTGCGAAGCCAGCTGGATCGCGGCGCGCAAGGGTATTCAGGTACATGGCGCGATGGGCTACACCTGGGAAGTCGACCTGCAGATGTTCATGAAACGTGCCTGGGCGCTCGATGCGTCCTGGGGGGATCGCGGCTTCCATAAAACCCGTGTCGGCGAGTATGTGTTCGCCGATGGTGCCCGCCTGGGCCCGGGCCATACCTTCGAGGAGTGAGTCATGCCAGAGGCCTATATTGTTGATGCACTGCGCAGCCCGACCGGCAAGCGCAAGGGTGCCTTGAGCGACGTTCACGCCATTGACCTGGGCGCGCGGGTGCTCAAGGCGTTGGTGGAGCGCAACGCCATTCCCGGCGAAGACTATGACGACGTGATCTTCGGTTGCGTCGACACCATTGGTTCCCAGGCCGGGGACATCGCCCGCACCAGTTGGCTGGCCGCCGGTTTGCCACTGAACGTGCCCGGCACCACGATTGACCGTCAGTGCGGCTCGTCACAACAGGCGCTGCATTTTGCCGCGCAGGCGGTGATGAGCGGCACTCAGGACGTGATAGCCGTCGGCGGGGTGCAAACCATGACCCGGATTCCGATTTCCTCGGCCATGCTGGCCGGGCAGGCGCTGGGTTATCCCGATCCGTTTTCCGGCAGTGAAGGCTGGCGCGCACGGTTTGGCGATCAACCGGTCAACCAGTTCTACGCCGCACAGCGCATCGCCGATCATTGGGGCATCAGCCGCGAGCAGATGGAGGCCTTCGCCCTGCAAAGTCATGCCCGCGCCCTGGCCGCCATCGAGAGCGGGCGATTCGCCCGGGAAATCGTTGCCTGCAACGGTTTGCGAGTGGATGAAACGCCGCGCCTGACCAGTCTTGCGAAAATGGCCGAATTGCAGCCGGTGGACCCGCAATTCCCTTCGATCACCGCCGCTGTTTCAAGCCAGACCTGCGACGCCTCGGCGGCATTGCTGGTGGTGTCGGAGGCAGCGCTCAAGCGTTATGACCTGACCCCTCGCGCGCGCATCCATCACCTGACGGTGCTGGGCGATGACCCGATCTGGCACCTGACCGCGCCGATCGCCGCGACCCGTCGAGCCCTGCAGAAAACCGGTTTGCGCATGAGCGATATCGACCGGGTAGAGATCAACGAAGCCTTTGCCTCCGTGGTCATGGCCTGGGCCAAGGAGCTCGACTACGACCCGGCGCGCACCAACGTCAACGGTGGTGCCATCGCCCTGGGTCACCCGCTGGGCGCCACGGGAGCCCGGCTGATGACCACGCTGTTGAACGAGCTCGAATGCAGCGGTGGCCGTTACGGCCTGCAAACCATGTGCGAAGGCGGTGGCCAGGCCAACGTCACGATCATCGAACGCCTCTAGGGTTTTCCCTTATCCATCCGTACCGCCGCCCGTGGGGCGTGCGGTCGCGCAGTCAAAGGAGTCAAGCATGGCTATATGTTCAGGCCGCACCGTGATCATCACCGGGGCCGGCGGCGGGCTCGGTCGCGCCTATGCGCTGGCGTTCGCCGCAGCGGGCGCCAACGTGGTGATCAATGATATCCGCGCCGACGCGGCGCAAGACGTCGCGGGTGAAATCCGCGCCAGTGGTGGCCAGGCCATCGCCAACAGTGACGACATCACTACCCTGGCCACCGCGCAGCACATCATCGACGCAGCGTTGGGGGCGTTCGGTGAAGTGCATGTGCTGGTCAACAATGCCGGGGTCCTGCGCGACCGCATGTTTATCAGCCTCAGCGAAGAAGACTGGGACATGGTCATGCGCGTGCACCTCAAGGGGCATTACTGCCTGGCCAACCTGCTGGGGCGGCGTTGGCGTGATCTGGCCAAGGCCGGCACACCGGTTGACGGTCGCATCATCAACACCAGCTCCGGTGCGGGGCTCCAGGGCTCCGTGGGGCAGTCCAATTACTCAGCGGCCAAGGGCGCGATTGCCTCGTTGACGCTGGTACAGGCGGCCGAACTGGCGCGTTACGGCATCACCGCCAACGCACTGGCTCCGGCTGCGCGTACCTCGATGACCGAAAGCGCGATGCCTGATGTAGTCAAGAAGCCCGAGGACGATAGCTTCGATGCCTGGGCCCCGGAAAACGTTGCACCGCTGGTGGTGTGGCTTGGCAGCACGGAATCGGCCCACGTCAATGGCCAGGTATTCGAGAGCCAGGGCGGGCGAATTTCCCTCGGGGACGGCTGGCGCACCGGCGTGACCCGCGACAAGGGGGCGAGGTGGCAGGTGGGGGAAATTGGTGGCGCCGTAGCCGAAATCCTCGCCGAAGCCCCGAAGGCTCAGAAGGTGTGGGGCACGTAGTCGCGAAGCTTGCCCGCGAACCGGGCGCAGCGGCGTGTCTGTCACTGCGCCTTTTCGTTCTTCGCGGGCAAGCCTGGCTCCTGGGGCGCACCGGGGTTTTCTACCCTGTTTTGACGATGCGCCCGCCTGGCGCCCTCCGTACAAATGCAGGGCATTCATTCCCTGGAGGTAGACGCTGTGAAACAAGCCCCCCCTTATGTTCCCGGTCATCAATTGCTGGCAGGCAAGTCGGTGCTGATTACCGCCGCCGCAGGTGCGGGTATCGGGTACTCAGCCGCACGGCGCAGCGCCGAGGAGGGCTGCCGGGCATTGATGATTTCCGACGTGCACCCGCGTCGCCTTGAAGAGGCGGTGGAGCGCCTCAAGGCCGAAACCGGCCTGCAAGCCATTTATGGCCAATTGTGCAATGTCACCCTCGAAAATGAGGTCCAGGCCCTGGTGGCGAGCGCCGAGGAACAGCTCGGCGGCGTCGATGTGCTGATCAACAATGCGGGGCTCGGTGGCCAGAAGCGCGTGGTCGAGATGAGCGACGAAGAGTGGCTGCTGGTATTGGATGTGACCCTGACGGGCACGTTTCGCATGACCCGCGCGATGCTGGGGCCAATGCAACGCCGTGGCGCGGGTGCCATTGTCAACAATGCCTCGGTTCTCGGTTGGCGCGCCCAGAAGGAACAGGCGCATTACGCCGCGGCCAAGGCCGGGGTCATGGCGCTGACCCGTTGCAGCGCGCTGGAAGCCGCGGAGTATGGCGTGCGTATCAACGCGGTGTCGCCATCGATTGCCCTGCATGACTTTCTCAAGAAGGCCTCCAGTGAAGAGCTGCTCGCCAGCCTGGCCGGGCGCGAGGCGTTCGGGCGTGCCGCCGAAGTCTGGGAAGTCGCCAACGTGATGATGTTCCTGGCCAGCGACTACGCCTCCTACATGGTCGGCGAAGTGTTGTCCGTCAGTTCCCAACAAGCCTGAGGAGTGGGCCATGAGTCATGTTTTCAGCAGTGCCCGGGCGTTGCTCGAGGCCGAAGGCCTGGACCTCGGCTGCACCGAATGGCTGACCATCAACCAGGCGCGCATCGATCTGTTCGCTGAAGCCACCGGCGATCACCAGTGGATTCATGTCGATCCGGTACGCGCCGCCACCGGCCCGTTCGGTGCTTGCATCGCCCACGGTTACCTGACCCAGTCGCTGGTCAACCTGTTCCTGCCGCAATTGCTCACGATCGACAACATGGCGATGGGCGTCAATTACGGCAGTGACCGCGTGCGCTTCCCGGCGCCGGTCAAGGTCGGGTCGCGGGTGCGTGGCAACGCCAGCATCGTGCGTGCCGAACAACTGGCGAACGCCGTGCAACTGGTGGTGCGCGTCACCGTGGAAGTCGAGGGCCAGTCGCGCCCCGGCTGTGTGATCGACACGATCAGCCGCTACACCTTCAACCCTATTACCGAGTGAGCCTGTCATGGATCTGAATGAAGTTGTCATCGTTGCTACTGCGCGGACCGCGCTCGCCAAGTCGTTTCGCGGCTCGTTCAACGATACCGAAGCCCCGGTGCTGGGCGGGCACGTGGTGCGTGCCGTGGTCGAGCGCGCCGGTATCGAACCGGGTGATGTGGATGATGTGATCATGGGCGCTGCGGTGCAGCAGGGTACCCAGGCCTACAACATCGGCCGCCTGTGCGCCTATACCGGCGGCTTGCCGGACACCGTGCCGGGCATGGCCCTGGATCGCATGTGCGCCTCGGGCTTGATGAGCATCGGCGTCGCGGCCAAGGGCATCATGACCGGCGAGCTGAACATCGCCATCGGCGGCGGCGTGGAGTCGTTGTCACTGACCCAGACCAAGCACAAGAACAGCTATCGCGCCCAGTCCGAAGCCGTATTGCAGATCATGCCCAGCGCGTACATTCCGATGCTGGAAACCGCTGAAATCGTGTCGCGTCGCTACGGCATCAGCCGCGCCGCCCAGGACGAGTATGCCTTGCAGAGCCAACTGCGCACCGCCGCCGCCCAGCGTGACGGATTGTTCGACGAGGAAATCGTCGGCTTGAGCGTCGACAAGCTGTGTTTCGACGCCGCCGGCCAACCCGACGGTCATCAGCGTGTGTTGGTCGAGCGCGACGAATGCAATCGCCCGAACACGCGCCTGGAAGACCTGGCGTCGCTCAAGCCGGTGTGGAAGGACGGTAAATGGATTGAGCAGGGGGAGTTCATTACTGCCGGCAACGCTTCGCAGTTTTCCGACGGTGCATCGGCCAGCCTGCTGATGAGTCGTGCGCAAGCCCAGCGTCGCGGGCTAACTCCGCTGGGCATCTATCGGGGCATTGCCGTGGGCGGCTGCGCCCCCGAGGAGATGGGCATCGGCCCGGTGGTGGCGGTGCCCAAGTTGCTCAAGCGCTTTGGCCTGAGCGTGGCGGACATCGGCCTGTGGGAAATCAACGAAGCCTTCGCCTGCCAGGTGCTGCATTGCCGCGATGCGTTGCAGATCCCGGCCGAACGCCTGAACGTCAACGGCGGTGCAATCTCCATTGGCCATCCGTTCGGCATGTCCGGTGCGCGCATGGTCGGTCACGCACTGCTGGAAGGCCGTCGTCGCGGCGCCCGTTATGTGGTGATTGCCATGTGCATCGGTGGCGGCATGGGCGCGGCCGGGTTGTTCGAACTGCCGTAAGATGGATCACGGTGCAATGCGCATCGATATCACCCATGACCATTGATTCAAGCGGGCCCCTTAGTCCGGGCCCGCTGCCGGGGGAGTGGCAATGCAAAGTCGCTTGACGAACACACAGGTCCTGACTGAGATGGGGCTGGAGCTTTCAGACTACGAACGGCTCATCGGCAACATGTACGATTCGGCCATGGATATCCGCCGTTTGGGTGATTCGTTGCGCCAGCTGCGTTCACTGTTCAAGGCCAATTTCGTGACCTTGATTCTGCGCGTTCAGGATGAGCCGCTGCTGTCGCCGATGATGGTCGCCGGCGATGTCGAGCTGGGGGAGGGAGGCATCAACCATTACGCCTACTATTCCAAATCCACGCTGTTCGACAATCTGCCCACCGACACGGTTTTCACCGTGGATGAATTGATGAGCGAGGCCGAGTGGCTTGGTTCTTCTTTTTATCTGCTCTACTGCCAACCCTATAACTGTCATCAGATGCTGGGCGCCGATATCCGCATGCCCGATGGCAGCGCCGTGCGTTTCCGGATCAACCGGCCACGGGATCAGGCACGGTTTTCCCCGGTGGATCGAGCCATGTGCGAGATGCTCCTGCCGCATTTGCGACGCGCCTTGCACATGCATTCGCAGCTTGATCGCAGTGAATCCATGGGCAGCCTGTATTCGCAAACCATCAGTCGCATGGCGGTGGCGACCTTCGTCCTCGATGAGAATGGCAGCGTAGTGCAGCTCAATTCGGTGGCCCGGGAGATTCTCGACAGTCAGGACGGCCTTAAAGTCGTTGGCGGTCGGCTCGAAGCCATTTACCCGAGTGACAATCGCGAACTGCTGCGCCTGGTGCGCAATGCCTTTCAGCGGGCAAGCCCGGGCGGTGCCGGCGTGCAGGGTGCCGAGGCGATGTCGATTTCCCGGCCCTCGGGGAAAGTCAGCCTGGGGGTGGTAGTGGAATTGATACCGACGCAGGAGCTGGTCGAGGGCAGGGGGAAACCGACGGTCGTGGTGTATGTGCGCGACGCGGTCAGCAAGTCACTGGTGAGTAACGTGGCGACATCGCAGTTGTACAACCTGACGCCGGCGGAAACCGCGCTGGCCCTGGAACTGGCCAACGGTCTGTCGCTGGAGGAGGCGTCGGAGACATTGAGTATTCGCCGCAACACCGCCCGTGCGCACTTGCGTTCGATTTTTTCCAAGACCGGTGTCCGTCGCCAGACCGAACTGGTGAGGATCATGCTCAACAGTGTCGTGGCGTTGGCGGAACCGCATGCCCCGGGCCTGGCGGAGAAAGCGCTTTAACTGTCCTGCGTCCGCGCTGCGCCAAAATGCGTTAGTCCGTGCGGACGATGCTTCTCGATCCTTGGGCTGCCGATACTGGGTGACCGCTATCGGTAACCAAGGAGAATAAAAATGACCGGCAGTAACCTGGCCTCCAGTTGTCTTGTCTCGCGGGCTGCCAACGCCACTCCCAGCTGGGTGTTGGGGTTGATATTGGGATGCAGTGCAATCGCCACGGCGAATGCGGCACCCGAAGATGTGGAGCGCCTGGGCAAGGATTTGACCTGCGTCGGCGCCGACAAGAGCGCCAATGCCGATGGCAGCATCCCGGCGTTCACTGGCAAGTGGCTGGGGGTGCCACCCCACGTGGACTTCAAGGGCACCGGCAACCATCCCATCGACCCGTACCCGGACGAAAAACCGCTGTTCGTGATTACCACGGCCAACCTGGCGCAATACAGCCAGTACCTGTCCGACGGGCAGAAAGCGTTGTTCAAGCTGTACCCGGCTACGTACAAGATGCCGGTCTACCCCTCGCACCGGGACTTCCGTTTCGATGATGCGGTGTGCAATGCCACCCGCGAAAACGCCAGCATCGCGCGACTGGTCGATGACGGTGAAGGGGTGGTGGGCAAAACCGGTGGCACGCCCTTTCCCGTACCGCGCAGCGGCCTGGAACTGCTGAAGAACGCCTCGTCCTTCACCTTGCGCGCCTGGACCGAGGAGTACACCTCCGACAATGCCTATGTGCTCAAGGACGGCAACATCAACTGGGGTCGCGTGCACTCGCGCAACCTGGCGCCGTCGCTGGAACCGGGCAAGAAAGGCGAGACGGTGGGCAACTCGGCGTTCTACCTCAACGAAACCCTTCTGCCACAACGGGACAAGGGCGAGATCAATACCGGCACCGAGTTCTGGAACGACAAGACCGAACCCCGCCAGGCCTGGCGTTACGACCCAGGTACCCGTCGTGTGCGTCAGTCGCCGGGGTATGGCTTCGACATGTCGTTCCCTGGCAGCGGCGGTTCGATCACCGTGGACGAAGTGCGGCTGTTCAACGGCTCGGGCCAGCGTTATGACTGGAAGATCGTCGGCAAGCGCGAGATGTTCATCCCCTACAACACGTATCGCCTGCACGCGGCGAATCTCAAGTACGCCGACTTGCTGACCCCGGGCCACTTCAATCAGGACGCCATGCGCTACGAGCGTCATCGGGTCTGGGAACTGGAAGGCACCCTGAAGCCGGGTTATCGCCATCTGTACGGCAAACGCAAGCTGTACATCGATGAAGACACCTGGTTCCCGATGCTTGCCGACAACTACGACAACCGTGGCGAGCTGTGGCGCACCTCGATGCTCAACTTCTTCTACGCCTACGAAAGCCAGCGGCCGCAAGCGGGTGTGGGGTTGTACTACGACCTCAATGCCGGCAGCTATCTGGCGTTCAACCTGATCAATGAACAGCGCAGTGGCTACCAGTTGAACAAGCCGGGTTTCAGCCCGCGGGACTTCGGTCCGGAAGCCGCCCGTCGATTCGGCCAATAGCCGTGGAGCAGGGTGTTCAACGAGCAGTGAGCACCCTTTGAGAATGGATCGCGTTTGATCTAGTCCAACTGAAGGATGATCTCCTTGTGCGGCTGTTCAATGATGCCTGCCATGGGATCACCCTGTATTTCTTGGGGGCATTACCCGCCCCGAAGTCTGCAATCGAGGAACAATAACAATGACGAAACTCGTTGAAATCAATGTCGAGAACGCCCAGCGCACCCACCGTTACGCGCGTGGCTGGCATTGCCTGGGCAATGCCAGCGAATACCGTGATGGCAAGCCCCATACCCTGGAAGTCTTTGGTACCCGGCTGGTGGCCTTCGCCGACAGCCAAGGCAACATCAGCGTTCTGGATGCCTATTGCCCGCACATGGGCGCCGACCTGTCCCAGGGCACCATCGAGAACGACAGACTGGTCTGCCCCTTCCACCACTGGAAGTACGACACGGGCGGCAAATGCGTGGAGATTCCTTACTGCAAGCGCATTCCACCCAAGGCCAAGACCCGTAGCTGGCTGACCTGCGAAGAAAATAACCTGCTGTTCATCTGGAACAATCCCGAGGGCCGTCCGCCGAAAGAAGGCGTGGTCATCCCGCACCTGCCGGAGATGGACGACCCGGACTGGATCCATGACTGGAACATCGACACCATGCACATCGAAACCAATCCACGGGAACTGGTCGATAACCTGGTGGACGCCCAGCATTTCGGACCGGTACACGGCACGCCCACCAAATACTTCGCCAACGTCTTTGAAGGTCACATCGGGCACCAGATTTTCCATGGTGACTCCGAGCGCCTGGGCGGCGACCTGATCGCGCCATCGGCCTACTACGGACCTGCTACCCACTTCACGCAGATCAGCTCGATGTTCGGCGATGTGCGCATCCACGCCATTTTGCTCAACAGCCACGTGCCAGTGTCGCCGAACAGCTTCGATTTACGTTTTGGGTGCATGGTCAAACGGGTGCCGGGCTGGACTGAAGAACAGAACCAGGAGGTGGCCAAGGCCTATGTCCAGGGCAATCGGGATTCGTTCTACCAGGACGTCGTGATCTGGAAGCACAAGATACGGATCGATAAGCCGATATTGGCTGAAACCGACGGCCCGGTGTACCAGCTGCGCGAGTGGTACGAACAGTTCTTCACCGATGAGGATGACGTGCCCGCGTTCATGGCCGAACGCCGTGAATTCATCACGGTCGACGAGCGCTGAAGGTGAGGCCCCATGAGCGACACGCCATGCTGTGTCGCTCATGGGGCGTCGGAAAGAGGTAACCCGTTCCGGGTTCTTGAACGACATAGGTCCGACCTGACGGTCACGAGAGCACTGACAATGAAAATAAAAAGTCTTCTTGCCTATCATGTTTGCCTGCTGATTCTGTTCCTGCTGGTGTTCACCGTGCAGGTCTCGCAACCAGCGGAATCTCCCAGCGTGAAAGCCTGCAAGCAGTATGCGGGTTGCGTCGCGATCAGCCAGAGCGTTCCGAACTGGCTTAACCTTCGCTAGCGGTGGCATTACGCATAAAAAAAGGCGACATCCCTGTCGCCTTTTTCTGTTTCATGACTCTTCAGTTGATCGGTTGAGAGGTCATCCTCCACTGCGCATCCAACGGCCCGATCGTCTTAGCAAGGCAGAAAGTGGCCGCCGTTCACATCCAGTTGCGCGCCAGTAATGACCTTGGCGTAATCGCTGGCCAGGTACAGGGCGGCCGTGGCGCAGTCGTTGTCTTCGGGAATTTTGCGCAACGCAATCTGCTGGGCGACCTGGTCGACCAGCGACTCCATCGGGACGCCCAGGCGCTTGGCTTCGCTCTCGAAGTAGCCGATCACTGGCGCGCCCCACATCCAGCCCATGAGAGCGGAGTTGACGCGAATTCCGAACGGACCGAGATCCTGGGCCAGGTACTGCACGGCGGTTTTCAATGCGCCCTTGGAGACGGCATAACCGGACTCCAGCTGGTTAGGGGTGCGGGTGGCCATGGTGTTGATCATGACGATGCTGCCCGACTGCTGTTTCTTCATCTGCGGCAGAACGGCCTGGGTCATGTGCATGGTGCCAAACAGGTTGACGTCCATCGCCGTGCGCCAGTCGTCCATTGACGACTCGGAGGAGCTGCCCCAGGCGCCGTGGGCGTAGGCAGAGTTGATCAATACGTCGATCTGGCCGAAGTGCTCGATCGTCAGGTCGGCGAGCGTCCGGCACTGGTCGGCCTGGGCTATGTCGGTCGGGACTTTGAGGACCGGAGTGCTGTAGCCGGCGTCACGGATGGCCTTTTCGGCCTGGTCCAGCTTGGCGGGGGTGCGGGTGGCCAACACCACTGCCTTCGCTTGAAACTCCGCGGCACGTACGGCCAACTTGATGCCCAGGCCAGGGCCGATACCGGAAATGATGACGACTTTATCTTTCAACAACATGGCATTTACCTTCTTATTGTTTTGATGGGGAATGGGGCGTTCAGGTGCGGCTGGCGTGCAGTTCCTCGGCACGTCGTTTCAGATCCAGGGCCATCTGGTCGAAGCCGGTTTTTACCCAGGCACCGTGTTCACGCATGATCGTGTCCTGGTTCAGGCCCAGGAAAATATCGGTGGTGAAATAGCTGCAGCGATTGGCATCGATGGCTTTGATGTACTGATCGCGGCGGGCGGCGTCCATGTTTTCCGGGACGGGGCGTTGCTCCCAGGACAGCAGTTGTTCGGGGTCGCAAGCCACGAGGTATTCGAAGACCGGAACCGTCTCGCCGGTATCCGGGGTCAATACCTGCATGTGCACCGGGTCGCCGATCTGCAGCCCGCACTGAATGCTCGGACAGAAGCTGTTCCACTGGTGGTAATTGTCCAGGTCAATGAGTACTTCCCAGACCACCCGCGCGGGGGCGTTAATTTCCACCGTGTGGGAGGTCACTATGTTTTCGGCTCTGGCCATGACGGTCTCCTGTTGTGCATTCAGTTGATGGGTCTGGAGGTGATCTGCAGCTGTTCGCTCAAGGGCTGGATCGTCTCGAGCAGGGTTTCGTAGCCCGTCTCGGCGATCATCCAGCGCCCGTCGCGCTTGATGTAGCGATCCTGGTAGATCGCGCTGCCATGCATGTGGGTGTTGTCCTCGAGGTTGATGAACACGTAGCTCAGGTACCACAGGGCCGTGGCCTGGTGCCCATCGACTTCGATTTCCGGGGTGTGGCCGTTGTGGGTGGCCAGGCGGGTCTTGGTGAACGAGGTACGGTAGAAGTCCAGCGCATCGCCCAGGCCATTGACCTGAAACTCGTAGGCAGGGCTCTTGAACGACAGGGTGACATCGTCGGTGAGCATGCCCTGCAGCATCTCGATGTTGCAGGTGTCGATGGCGCGGAAATAACGCGCCTTGAGCTGTTTGATCAGCTCGATTGCTTCTAGATCCAGCATATGAAGTCTCCTTATGAGCTACTCAGGCACTGAGCTGGTACTCGCTTGTGAGGATGCAGTCGATTTTCTCGAAGTCGATGAATTTGCTGGTCGACTCGTACATGGCCTGCTGGCGCTGCGCGCATTTGTCCGGGTCGCCCAGGGCGGCGAAGAATCCCTGCGGATTGCCAATGGCCTCTGGCGGGAAGTTTTCTTCGACGATCGCGTGCAAAACCGGCGCCCCAAAGGTGAGCGCACGTACCACGGTGTTCTGTCGGTAGCCGAAGATCGACTGCAGAGGGTAGGCAATCGGCCCGTGCCCGTTGCGCCAGGTGTCGTACCAATGCTCGTAGCTCATCCGGTCTGGCTTGTGCAGCAGCGCTACCTGATTCATGCCGGGTGTGCGCTCGCCAACCGGTACCCGGTAGTGGGCTGCACGCGACTTGCGCTCCTCGGGATAGGGCTCGGACTCCAGCACAAGATAAGCCTCCAGTCGGCTGGTCAACGGTGCAACAAGCGCTTTGATGGACGGCCATCGCGAAGCACTGTCCAGCCACAGCGAGAGCAACCCGTCCAAGGGAACGCCGCTATTGGTAATACGCTGTGTAGACGCGGCGGCCACGTCCTCATCAACCAGCATGACGCGCAGGGTGCGCGCGCCGTCGCTGACCAGGTTGTCGCCCAGGTCGAGCAAGGCCTTACGCCATTGCTCGACGCTTTGCTGTGGCGGTTTCCATAGGGTCAACATGAGTTTTTCCATGGTTTCTCCAGCCTTGGTTCAGTGGTTGACGCTCAAGTGACGGGCGCGATATTCGCTGTAGTCCTGGGTCATCTGCGCCTCGTTCAGGCCGAAGCGTTCCAGGCTGTAATCGTGGCTGGCACGTTTTTCCCGGCTGTTTTGCGCCAGCCAGGCCTGCGCGTCGGCGCGGGCTTTATCGGTAAACGGCAGATTGGCGAAGGCGTAGACCTTTTCCAGCACTTGCAGCGGCTGCTTCACGGTGTCGGCGAAGTGGATGTCCAGAAAACGCTCGGGCGCATGCTGCTCGCGCACCTGCATGGTGTGCCGGATGCCACGCGCCATGCGTTGGTTCCATTGCTTGCCAGCGGCTTTCGGGTCCGGGTTGTCGCTGTACATCTGCCACAGGGTGTGAGCCATGCTGGCCATTGAAGGGATGGTCTGGGCCGGTTCGCGGTGGGTCAAAATCACCTGCGCCTTCGGGAAAACATCCAGCAGTAGATGCAACGTGTGAAGGTGTTGGGGGGCTTTGAGCAGCCAGCGTTGGCCTGCAGGTTCACCCCGTTGGCCTTTCTGCCATTGCAGGAACTGCAGCATTTTTTTCAGCTGGGTATACACCGGCCGCTGATCTTGCTGATCCAGCCAGCGGGTGTAGCTGGGCACGTTGACGTAGGCGTCCATGGCGCACATGAACGAATGTTCCATGAGCATGAACTCTTCGTCGCAGAGCATGGCATCGAGCGGGTGAATCGCGAGGATCTGCGGAATGACTTCGGCCATCAGATCGACCTCGGCCCTGGCCTGGGCGATACGCCTGGACGGCACGGCCAGGGTTTCGTCTGGCAGTGGTGCCGGAAAACGGGTTTCCCACCACGCAGCGGAGTAGAAACGCGGGTCAACCGCCAGTGTGCGCTGAAGCATGGTGGTGCCGGTGCGCGGCAGCCCCACGATGACCAACGGATCCTCTATCGGTATCTCGGCTATTTCCGGATAACTGCGCAGGTAGTCCTCCATCACCAGGCGGTTGACCAGTTGCGCCACCAGTCTTTCTTCCAGCATATGCAGTCCGGAGGGCGACAGCTGGGCTTCGGTCGCCAGGGCGGCCAACAGCGCCTGCAACGACTCGTAGTAGTTATCGTCGCCAAAATCGCTCAGGCCGTTGGTGCGCGCGACTGCGCTGGCCAACATCTTTTCAACGGTCAGGTCTTCAATTCCAGTGTGAGTGTTCATACGGCCTCCGCGACGTTCGACACGCTGACAACGCGAGTGGTTGGGTGGCATTGCTCCTGGGCTCCTATCCAGCGCAGGCACAGGGTGCCCTGGCGTACGCCGGCGGTTTGCAGCCAGTTACTCACCCCGGGATCCAGCTCGCTGAGAACCAGGGTCACGCCACCGTTGTCGTGGTATTGGGCCTGGTGCTTGTTGATGCAGATCTGGTGGTAGCGATAGTCCAGAGACTCCATCCAGTAGTTGTTGATCTGCAAGTTCCAGAAGTCGCAGTCCGGCACTTTGTCGATGTGGATCACCAGCGCCTCGTTCTCGGCCAGCGCCCAATGCGAGTGGTAGTAGAAAATGTTGGGGTCGCCGCCCACTGACTGGCAGAGCGCCTGGTTGGCCGGGGGCAGTTGATTGCTGTACGGCAGGTAGCTTTGGCTCCAGTCGGCGAACAACCTGGCGGTGTTTTCGACAAAGCTCGATACCCGTGCAAGGCCTTGCTGGAACGTCGCCGGATCCAGTGCCTGCGGCTTGCTGTCGGTGCCAATACGCTCAATGCTCAGCTTGGCCGGCACTTCGCTGCGACGATCTAGAAATGTCTGCCGTACGATCAAGGCATTCGTGGCGCTTTCCATTTTCAGCCAGTTGCCGGGTTGCGGCTCGCTGCTGAGGATGATTTCGAAATTGCCCTGGGCATCGACCTGCAATTGACTGGCGTCGATGAAACCGGTCTGTATCAGCGTGCCATCGGTTTCGTAGCCGCCTTTCTGGGTACCAAAACTGAGGTAGGCAACGCTGCCGCGCTGGCCTTTGATGCGGTATTCCAGCCTGCCGTCCAGGCGCGCGTACTCATAGAGGTTGTCCGGGTTATCGGCACCAATCTTCGCGGTCTCGTGGGAGGTCTTGAAAAAGCTGGGGAACGCCGGATCGGCAAATTCGATGTGCATTTCCAGACCGATGCGCAGCAGGCGTGTGAGGTAGCGGAATCCTTCGGCACGGGTGGCCGCATCGGCCGGCGCTTCGGGACGCAGGATCTGCTCGCCGCAACGCTTGAGGTGATCGCAAAAGGTGGCCCAGGTCTGGCCACTTAATAACTGTTGTTCGTCAATAGAGCTGATTGTCATTGTTAGACTCTCTTGATTAGGCGAGCACCACCGCAGAGGCGCTCGTTTGAAACCCGGCGTACCGGGCGCTGGGGTCAGAGTTCCTTGGCGATGATGCCTCGCTCGGTCAGCACGGCGAGGATGCGATCCACGGCGCCTTCCGGCGTCAGCTTGCTGGTCTCGATATGGATGTCCGGCTTGCTTGGCACCTCATAAGGCGAGTCGATGCCGGTGAAGTTTTTCAGCTCGCCGCGACGAACTTTCTTGTACAGGCCCTTGGGATCTCGCTCTTCAGCGATGGCCAGCGGCGTATCGACAAAAATCTCGATGAACTCGCCTTCCTGCAGCAGGCCACGCGCCATTTCGCGTTCGGAACGGAACGGCGAAATGAAGGCGGTCAGCACAATCATCCCGGCATCTACAAACAACTTGGACACCTCGGCCACCCGGCGGATGTTTTCCACGCGGTCGGCATCGGTAAAGCCCAGGTCGCGGTTCAGGCCGTGGCGCACGTTGTCGCCATCGAGCAAGTAAGTGTGCCGGCCCCGGGCGTACAGTCGGGTTTCGAGCAGGTTGGCGATGGCCGATTTACCCGCGCCCGACAAACCGGTGAACCACAGCAACACCGGTTGCTGGCCCATCTGTTCGGCGCGGGCCTTCTTGTTCACATCCACATGCTGCATGTGGATGTTCTGCGACCGGCGCAGGGAGAACTCGATCAGGCCTGCGCCAACGGTGGCGTTGGTCAGGCGGTCGATGAGGATGAAGCTGCCGGTTTCGCGGTTGGACTTGTAGGCATCGAAAGCGATCGGCTGGCTGGTGAACAGGTTGCATACGCCAATTTCGTTCAACGCCAGTTCCTTTGCCGCCAAGTGCTCCATGGTGTTGACGTTGATCTTGTACTTGGGCACCGCCAAGGTGACCGGCAGCGTCTTGCCGCCGATCTTCATCAAGTAGGGGCGACCGGCGAGCATGGCCTGTTCGTGCATCCAGATCAGGTTGACCTGGAATTGATCGGCCACGCTGGCCGGGTCTTCTGCGGTGGACAACACATCGCCGCGGCTGCAATCGACTTCGTCGGTCAGGGTCAGGGTGATGGACTGCCCGGCGACGGCTTGTTGCAGGTCACCGTCGAGGGTGACAATGCGAGAGATCCGACTCTCTTGTCCTGCCGGTAACACACGTACCCGGTCACCGGGATGAATGACGCCGCTGGCGATGGTGCCTGTGAAACCGCGGAAATCCAGGTTGGGACGGTTCACCCACTGCACCGGCATGCGAAACGACAGTTTCTGCTGGTGCGCTTCGTCGATCTCGACGGTTTCCAGATAGCCCATCAGCGTGGTGCCGCGGTACCACGGCATGTGCTCGCTCTGCGCGGTGATGTTTTCACCTCGCAGCGCCGACATGGGGATGGCGGTGACATCTTCAAGATTGATCTGCCTGGCGAAGGCGCGGTAGTCATCGACGATGGCGTTGAAGACTTTCTCCGAGTAGTCCATCAAGTCCATCTTGTTGACGGCAAGGACCACCTTGCGTATGCCGATCAGCGATGCCAGATAGCTGTGACGCCGGGATTGAGTCAGTACGCCGCGTCGGGCGTCGATCATCACTACGGCCACGTCGGCCGTGGAGGCACCGGTCACCATGTTGCGGGTGTACTGCTCGTGGCCAGGGGTGTCGGCAACGATGAACTTGCGCAGGTCTGTCGAGAAAAAGCGGTAGGCCACATCGATGGTGATGCCTTGTTCGCGCTCAGCGGCCAGGCCGTCCACCAACAGCGCGAAGTCCAGTTCGCCGCCTTGGGTGCCGTCTTTTTTCGAGTCGGCCTCCAGTGCTTCCATCTGGTCTTCGAAGAGCATTTTCGAATCGTAAAGCAGGCGCCCGATCAGGGTACTTTTGCCATCGTCCACGCTGCCGCAGGTAATGAAGCGCAGCAGGCTCTTGTGCTCGTGGGCCTTGAGGTATTGCCCGATATCCTCGGCAATCAGTTCAGATACGTGTGCCATTAGAAATACCCCTCTTGTTTTTTCTTCTCCATCGATGCGGACGAGTCATGGTCGATCATTCGGCCCTGGCGCTCGGACGTGCGGGTCAGCAGCATTTCTTGAATGATCTTGGGCAGCGTGTCGGCGTCAGATTCGACGGCACCGGTGAGCGGGTAGCAGCCCAGGGTGCGAAAGCGCACGTTGCGAATCATCGGTACTTCACCCGGGTTGAGCGGCATACGTGCGTCATCGACCATGATCAGCATCCCGTCACGCTCGACTACCGGGCGCGGCGCAGCGAAATACAGCGGTACGATCGGGATGTTTTCCAGGTAGATGTATTGCCAGATGTCCAGCTCGGTCCAGTTGGACAGAGGGAATACGCGGATCGACTCGCCTTTGTGTTTTCGCGTGTTGTACAGGTGCCAGAGCTCCGGACGCTGGTTCTTCGGGTCCCAGCGGTGCTGGTCCGAGCGGAAGGAGAAAATCCGTTCTTTGGCGCGGGATTTTTCCTCGTCGCGACGTGCACCGCCGAAGGCCGCGTCGAAACCGTAGTGGTCCAGCGCCTGTTTCAGGCCCTCGGTCTTCATGATGTCGGTGTGGATCTGCGATCCGTGCTTGAAAGGGCTGATGCCCATTTCAATGCCTTCGGGGTTGATGTGGGTCAGCAGGTCCACGTTCAGCTTGGTCACCATCTGATCGCGGAAGCGATACATCTCCTGAAACTTCCAGGTGGTGTCGACATGCAGCAAAGGGAAGGGCGGCTTGGCCGGGTAGAAGGCTTTCATGGCCAAGTGCAGCATGACCGCGCTGTCCTTGCCGATGGAATAGAGCATGACCGGGTTGTCGGATTCGGCGACAACCTCGCGCATTGCCTGGATGCTTTCCGCTTCCAGTCGCTGCAGGTGGGTAAGCGTCATAGATTTTCCTCTCGCTTTTTGTTGTTGTCGTTTTTCAACGTACAACTGCTGCGATTCGGACTTATGCGCGACTTGATGTTTTAACATCAGGCGCAACATCTGCAGCATCGGGTCGCCGGGCAGGGGGGGGGCGAGCGCGGCTGGCTTGTTGCCTGGCACGACGTGATCGCTGACGCGTGCGGCTTGCTGACTGATCTGGGTCGCCAGTTCGCGGGCGCCGCAGAGCATTGCGCTGGCTTCCGGCAGGTGGAACAGGTGCAGCCTTTCAGCGCGTTCGCCCGCCCAGGTAATGAAGGTCGCGGCGCGTTGCCAATGCATGCCCGAGAGCAGGGCAAACACTTTGCGTTCCGACGAGCGATACAGGCGGTCGAAGAACTCTTCCAGGTGGGGCGCGCGCAGCCCGTCTTCGTAAGGGAACCAGAGCACCTTCCCGCGATTGCTGACGGCGCGCAGAACTCCGTAACTGAGCTTGCCCAAGTCGTTGCGCGCACCGTAGTCATCGATCCAGTGGATTTCGCCGTTCTGCGCACGGGATTGCTCGAGAATGTCCCGGTAGGTGCTGCGGTACCAGCGCTGCACGGCCAGCGAAGCATTTGCCACGCGCTTGGCCGGGCGCTCGGCATTCAGCTGCCAGCGTTGCAAATAGTGGGCGGCAGTGCGTTCTGGCAAGTCGATATCGTGCAAACGCTTGACCAGTGCCTGCATCGCTTCCAATTGCCAAAGCAGGAACGGTAACTGGTGCCGTTCCGGCGGGGTGCTGACCAACAACAGGTAGATGTTCCGTTCCTGTTCGGCCGAGAGACTGCGGCCTTCACCTTGCTTGCGCCCGCGCTCGCGCACGGGCACGGCTTTCCAGCCACCGGTTTGCCACGCCTTGTAGGCAGAGATGATGGTCGGCGACGAGAGTCCTGTGTCCTGGTTGATGGCTTTGAGCGTGCTCCCGGCGATGCGCATCTGCACGGCCCGCAGGCGGAGCTTGTTGATCTGTACAACCGATAACTGATTGCCGTGGGGCACAGGAACTCCTGTTAAACATCCATTTGCTGAGTGGTGATGAGGTGGATGCCTGTACTGTTCCCGGATCAAGAAAACGGCGCATAGGCCGTTTGGACCATACGAAGAATAAAAACAGGAGAAATCTCATGAACCAGTCAATGACTGTTCTGCTTGAAGACGTCATCGGCATCGCGCGCGCAGCGGGCGAACTGGTGTCGGAGGTGTACCGCACCGATTTCGAGGTACGCGGGAAGCTCGATACCTCGCCTGTGACCGAGGCTGACGAGCGAGCCGAGACGTTGATACTTCAAGCTTTGGCGGCACGCACGCCGCAGATTCCGGTGATTTCCGAAGAAGCTGCCGCTGCCGGCCTGGTGCCCGAAGTGGGTGAGTGCTTCTGGCTGGTGGACCCGCTGGACGGGACCAAGGAGTTCATCAATCGTAATGGCGAGTTCACCGTCAATATCGCCCTGATCGATAACGGCGAACCGGTACTGGGGGTGGTTTTTGCGCCTGCGCTGCAGCGGCTGTTCGCGGGTGCCCGCGGTTGCGGCGCCTTTATCGAACAGGCAGGAAAACGCGAGGTCATTCAATGCCGGACGGTATCGGAGGAGGGACTGGACGTGGTCGCCAGCCGCTCCCATGGCGATGCCGAGGCGTTGGACAAATTTCTCGACGGGCGCAAGGTGCGCTCACTGAAAAGCGCGGGCTCATCGCTGAAGATCTGCCTGGTGGCTACGGGCGAAGCGGACCTCTATCCGCGTCTGGGCCGAACCATGGAGTGGGATATCGCGGCGGGTCACGCGGTGCTGGTCGCCGCCGGCGGGCAGATTTTCACACTGGCCGGTGATGCACTGGGTTATGGCAAACCCGGTCTGGACAACCCGCATTTCTATGCGCGCGGTCTTTAGTCCTTAACCCGTACGTGGACCTTGCGACTGGTGTCACCTCAGTATTGGCGGCAGTACTGAGGAACCCCTCACCGTGGCCTGGTGGATGTGCGCAAGCCACGGTACCGAACGACTTGCCTGATGCGCCCCTAGCTCGCGCTGATGTTGCCGCAGAAAAGAGGGCGGCTACCGTCCGCCGGGCTGGTGCGAACGAGCAAGACATAGTCACCCTTGGTCAGTTCGCTCAGCGCCACCGGCGCCTGGGCCCACTGCTGGGTACGGGGGGCCATCGATGGATAATCGACGCTGTTGGCCTGATGGGTCTTGTACACCGGTTGTGCGCTCAACTGCTGACACGAGCCAGAGTAGATGGCAGTAACGAGTCGGCCAGGGACAGCCAGGTCGTGAGGGACACCACCGACGGTGAGCCAGATGCTGGTTTGGTTGCCCACCGGGCTGAGGGTGGCTCGAGCGATATGCTCGGCGTTTTGCGGGGTAGCATTGAGGGGGACATCGACAATCCCGGTTCTGCTTGCGCAACCTGAAATCGTCCCGACCATCACTACCAACGCCAGCCAAGATTTTCTGTTCATTACAGAACTCCTGATTTGAAGTGCGTTGATTTCATGTCCCCCTTTGAAGTCTAGTGGCCTGCGCTGGGCGCGGGATCTAGCTGATGGGCGGTCGTCCTCGATTATGAAAAGCGCTGCAGTTATGAATTTATTGAAACAGTTGCATGGCTGGCCCGCCTGTAACGAGCCAACCGTCTCGATCCGTTATCGAATCAATGGCACGCCACTGAGCGTTTGCAAGTCCTCAAAGCTGATATCAGCGACGATCTCCAGGACCTTCAAGCCTTCCGCGGTGACGTCCAGAATAGCCAGGTCGGTATAAATCCGAGTCACGCAGCCAATGCCGGTCAGCGGGTAGGTGCATTGCGGCACCAATTTGCTTTCGCCCGTCTTGGTCAGGTGATCCATCATGACGAACACCTGGCGCGCGCCTGTCGCGAGGTCCATCGCGCCGCCCACCGCCGGAATGGAACCTTCGGCGCCAGTGTGCCAGTTGGCAAGGTCGCCGTTGACCGAGACCTGGAAGGCGCCAAGCACGGCAATATCGATGTGCCCGCCGCGCATCATCGAGAACGAATCGGCGTGGTGAAAATAGGCGCCACCGGGCAGTAGCGTCACGTGCTGTTTGCCCGCGTTGATCAGGTCATCGTCTTCTTCACCCGGCGCAGGACTCGGGCCCATGCCCAGTACACCGTTTTCACTGTGCAGGAACACTTCCTTGTCACCCAGGTAGTTGGCCACTAGCGTGGGTACGCCAATGCCCAGGTTCACGTAAGAGCCTTCGAGAATATCGTCGGCCACGCGTTGGGCCATTTCGCTACGCGATAGTTTTTTCATAACAGTCATGGCGGGCCTCAGTTGACGTTGGCTTTCGTGAGAGGGGCACGTGTCACTTTGACCACGCGCTGAACGAAGATCCCCGGGGTAATAATGTGTTCGGGGTCCAGGTCTCCCAACTCGACGATCTGATTGACCTGGGCGATTGTCGTTGTCGCCGCCATCGCCATGATGGGTCCAAAATTACGCGCGGCTTTGCGATAGGTGAGGTTGCCCCAGCGATCGCCCTTTTCGGCCTTGATCAGTGCGACATCGGCGCGCAACGGCATTTCCAGCACATAGTTGCGACCGTCGATCACCCGGGTTTCCTTGCCTTCGGCCAGCAACGTGCCATATCCGGTGGGCGAATAAAACGCACCGATCCCAGAGCCTGCGGCGCGGATACGCTCGGCCAGATTGCCTTGTGGCACGACTTCAAGCTGGACCTTTCCGGCCAGGTAGAGTTCGTCGAATACATAGGAATCGGATTGGCGTGGAAACGAACAGATGACCTTGGCAACGCGCCCGGCCTTGAGCAATGCGGCCAGACCGATCTCACCGTTGCCGGCATTGTTGCTGATGATGGTCAGCTCGCGAGCGCCGGAAGCAATGACACCATCTACCAACTCTGACGGCATCCCGGCAGTGCCGAAGCCACCCACCATGATGACCGAACCATCGGCAATGCCGTCTAGTGCAGCAGCGACGGACTCAAATGTTTTGTTGATCAAGACGTACTCCCGTTTTTATGTTGGCTGAACAGAATGATCCGATGGAAAAAACGACTGGATCATCGTGACGGCTAAGATGTGCATAGCGTGCCAAACAATGGGGCAGGGAGGGTGTCCCGACATGTGATGTCGTGCGATTAGCGAACGAAACCGTAAGTCATTGAGCGGGTACAGGCGCTGGATGAACCGGTCCGGGCTTGTCTATAGCCCTAAGTCAGCTCGGAACCCGGCGTGGGATAAAGTTCGTCAAGCACCTTCATCAGCGCCTGTTTGCGAGGGTTTTCCAGGCCAAGCCAAGCCACGCCGATTCCAGCGCCGCTCATGGGCAGCGCCAGTGGTCGTGTCACAACGCCGACGGGCAGCGCCGATGCGGCGCCACTTGGCAAAATACCCACGCCCAGGCCCGCGGCCACCAACGCCAACTGGGTGGTGAACTCGCCCATTTCCCGGGCAATCGTCAGGGTCACTTTGCGTCGGTGAAAACCTGCCAGCATCTGGTCGTACAAACCGGGGGCGAACTTGCGGGCCAGCACTAACATCGGACACCCGGCCAGGTCCTGAGGCTTTATACGACGCTGGGTACACAGTGGGTGATCTTGCGGCAGCGCTACCCCCAGTGATTCTTCGAAGAGCAGGCGCGTGTGCACGCCAGGCATATTCAAGGGCAGGCGTACCAAGCCAAAATCCAGAGCGTTGTCCAGCAAGGCCCGGGCCTGTGGTAGCGAAGGCATGTCCTTGAGTTCCAGTTCGATACGTGGATAACGCTCCTCCAGCGTACGCACGAGCACCGGTAACAAGTGCGACAGCGTTGAAGACACAAAGGCCAGGCGCAACACCCCGACCTCTCCGGCCGCTGCCTGCTGTAACACCTCACGGGCGCGACCGGCCTGGCGCAGGGTTGCGAGCGCCTCGGGGAGAAACAGCGCGCCTTCCTCGGTCAATTCGACCCGGTGCCGGTCACGCTCGAACAACGTTGCTCCGACATCTTCCTCCAGGGCCCGTATCTGTGCACTCAAGGCCGGCTGAACAATGTGCAGCCGGGCTGCCGCACGACCAAAGTGCAGCTCTTCGGCCAAGGTTGTAAACGCCCTGAGATGTTTGAGCTCCACTGAATTCTCCCTATTCGCTACGGCGTATTGGTGATCACGAACAGTGATCACGGCATCACCATAAACGATTGGCACGACAGGGCGGTAGCGCTTGAAAGTGGCGTCATTGCCCTATTCATAAAGCCAACCCCGGGAGACAAACATGATCGACAACTTTCGCCTGGACCGGCGTCGAGCGCTGATCACAGGCTCAGTACGCGGCATTGGTCTGGCCCTGGCTCGCGGGCTCGCACAAGCCGGCGCTCAGGTCGTGCTCAATGGCCGCGACACCGGACGCGCCCAAAGTGCCTGCGCGCTATTACGCGATGAGGGCCTGGATGCGGATTACTCGGTGTTCGATGTGAGCGACCACCAGGCCGTCGTCACCGCCATTGATGTTCTGGAAAGCCGTCTGGGTCCAATAGACATCCTGATCAACAACGCCGGGTTGCAGCATCGCCAGGCGCTTCAGGATGTCAGTGCGCAAGACTGGCGCCGGCTGATGAGCACCAACCTCGATGGGGTATTCAATGTGTCCAAGGCTGTGGCCCGACACATGATTGCTCGCCGACGCGGCAAGATCATCAACATCGGTTCAGTGCAAAGCGAGCTGGCCCGCCGCTCTATCGCACCCTACGCCGCCAGCAAGGGCGCTGTGCGCATGCTCACCCGTGGCATGTGTGCCGACTGGGCCGGTCATGGCCTGCAGATCAACGCCCTGGCCCCCGGCTATTTTCGTACTGAGCTTAACCAGGCGCTGGTCGACGACCCGGCTTTCTCCGACTGGCTGGTGCAGCGTACTCCCGCCGGTCGCTGGGGCAGGGTGGAGGAGCTGTGCGGCGCGGCAGTTTTCCTCGCGTCGTCGGCCTCCGACTTCGTTAATGGCCAGACTCTTTTCGTCGATGGTGGCTTGACCAGCGTCGTCTAACTCTCGTGAAGGACACCCACATGCCTCAATCCCTGCCCATCCTCTGCGGCTCAATCATGGGTTCGCCGTTCTCGCTCTCCGCAAAGATCCATAACGCCGCCTACGCGGCCTTGGGCCTGGACTACACCTTTGTCTGTTTTGGCGTCGAAGATCCGGTTGCCGCCGTGGCGGCGATTCGCACACTCGGCGTGCGCGGCATGAACGTCTCCATGCCTTACAAAACCGAGGTGATGCCTTATCTGGACAGGGTCGACGAATCGGCCCGGGTCATTGGCGCTGTCAATACCATCAACAACGTCGACGGAGTATTGACCGGCTACAACACCGATTACCTCGGCGCGATACGTGCCCTGCGAGAAGTCACCGAATTGAGTCACAAGCGTATCGCCGTGATCGGTGCCGGCGGCGCTGCGCGTGCGGTGGTCTACGGCTGCCTGCAAGAAGCGGCCGAAGTCACGGTGTTCAACCGCAGTATCGAGCGCGGTGCCGCCCTGGCCGAGGATCTGGGTGCCCGGTGGGGGGGCAGCGTCGTGGCGTTCACGGCCGAGGCCTTCGATATCGTCATCAATGCGACCTCCGCAGGTTTCAAACAGCCAGACTGCAACCCATTGGACGGCCGCCTGGCCAGCCACCTGATTGTTATGGATGTGGCGTTCATGCCGGTGCAGACCGCCCTGCTGTTGCAGGCCAAAGCGCTGGGTTGCACCACCGTGAACGGCACTCGCATGTTGGTGCACCAGGCTTGTCGGCAGATTGAGTTGTACACCGCAAGGGATGCGCCCATCGACATCATGGAGCAGGCCATGCTCCAGGAAATACAGCGGCTCAAATTGTAAACAACCCAATTACCCGTCAATAAAAAGATGCCAGAAAGGCACCTGGAGGTTCCGCGATGACTCTCGATCATTCTCCATCCGACGTTTCTTCGATCCCTGATGCGCGCGAGCGCAAGAAAGATCTGCACCGCGCAGCCTGGTCCTGCTCCCTGGGCAGTGCCCTGGAATACTACGATTTCGCGCTGTACACCTTGGCCTCTGCGCTGATCTTCGGGCCGCTGTTCTTTCCAGAACAAACCCGCGCCATGAGCCTGATCGCCAGTTTCGGCACCTACTTCCTGGGCTTTGCGATACGGCCGTTGGGCGGGGTACTGTTCGGCATGATCGGTGACCGCGTCGGGCGCAAGTTCGTGCTGGCGTCGACGGTGCTGTTGATGGGCATTTCCAGCACGCTAATGGGTGCATTGCCGACGTTCCATCAGGTTGGCTATCTCGCACCGGTATTACTGGTGGTCCTGCGTCTGCTCCAGGGGTTGGGCGCTGGTGCCGAACAGGCCGGTGCTGCGGTGATGATGACCGAGTACGCTCCGGAGGGGCAGCGCGGTTTCTACGCCGCTTTACCGTTCCTCGGCATCCAGTTGGGCACCATCCTCGCGGCGCTGGTGTATTTCCTGGTGGTCAACGGCAATGCCAACGTCATCGAGAGCGGGATGTGGCGTTTGCCGTTTTTCAGCAGTGTTGTGATCGTTGCGCTGGGCTTGTATATGCGTCTGTCACTCAAGGAGTCGCCGACCTTTATGCGTCTCAAGGCGCTCAAGCGCGTATGCGTTAACCCGCTCAAAAGTGCCATGGAACACTCCAAACCCACCTTGCTGATCGGCATCGGCCTGCGACTGGCGGAAAACGGTGGCTCCTCGATCTACCAGGCCCTGGCTGTCAGTTACATCGTGGGTGTAGTCGGTCTGCAAGGGCCGGTGGGGGTGCTGACCCTGATCTGCGCGGCAAGCCTCGGCGCGATGACGGTGCCGATTGCGGGCAAGCTCAGTGATCGCTTTGGCCGCGTGGTGGTTTATCGCGCCTTCGCGCTGCTGCAGCTGGCACTGGCCTTCCCGGTATGGTGGATACTGAGTCTTGGTAACGTGGTGACGAGCATCATTGCCATCTCCATCGCACTGGGCATCGGTACCTGGGGCATGTTCGGTACCCAGGCGGCGCTAATGCCTGAGCTGTTCGGGGCGCGTCACCGCTACATGGGCGTGTCGATTGCCCGGGAAGCGTCGGCCGTGATCGCAGGTGGCATTGCACCGATGATCGGTGCCGGCATCATCGCGTTGGTGGTGGCGAGCCACGACGGCGACGCCAGCTCCGGTGTCAAAGCCTGGCTGCCGATTGCCTGCTACCTGACGCTGCTCACGCTGATCACCCTGTACACCACGCTCAAGACCCCGGAAACACTTAACCGCGACCTGGACGAAGCCCGTGATGCCTGGGAAATAGCCAGTGCCGGGACAGCGATACCTGTCCAGTCCGGAACCCGCCATCGCACACGAACAGCGTGACGGGTGCCTTGGAGCATTCAACTGTGCATGTGCGAGGTTAGCGAACCCATCCTTGGCATCGGGTTGGGTTGTACCGGGGTTAGAGGAGGATGAACCGTAGTGAACGTCCTCCTCGGGACCTTCCCGTGTAACCGCTGAGAATCAATGAGTGGCGAGCGGATGACCTTCCACCGCATCGATTTGAGGGCGAATAATGATCAGCCCGGCTGAGGCAATGACCAGTGGAATGATCAGCGCCGAGTAGTAGCCAGCGGGCCCACCGTGTTCAAGAAACCAGCCACCGCTTGCCGATCCGATAATGGCCCCGACCCGCCCCAGTGCAATAGCCCAGCCTGTTGCCGTTGCACGCAGGGCAGTGGGGTAGGCTTGGGCAACCATGTAGTTCAATACTATTTGCTGACCTCCGATGCCTACACCTGCGCAGCCGGCCAGGATGAACACCAGCGTCCAATTGGTGCCACTGTTAGCCAGTCCCCAGCAAAGCGCGATCCCGAACAGGAACAGGATAAGCAGCAAAAGACGCGTGTTGATCTTCGGCAAGATGATAGACAGTGGTATGGCACACGCAACAAACACTGCATTGACCGCGACAGTACCCATTGGCGCCTGTTCTGCGGGTAATCCGGTCGCTTTAAGAACAGTGGGCAGCCAGGATAGAAACATAAACCAGGCAACCCAGTTAAACAGGTAGACCGTCCATATCCCCAGGGTATTACGAGCCAGGCCGCCATTGAACAACGAAGCCACCCTGGTTTTGACTTCCGTCTCAGGAACGCTGTAAGTGGCGTCGGGAGTTGTTTGGATTTTGGTGATGCTGACGATAATTCGCGCAATCTTTTGACGGCTGATATTTGATTGATTCCTCGCTAAAAAATACAGCGACTCAGGCAACGCGAACACCAATATCCCCACCAGCGCCAGCGGCACAATACCGCCAACAGCAAAAATACCTTGCCAGCCGATCGAGGGCAGCATTTTTGCCGCCAACAATCCCCCCAGAATGGCGCCCGCAGGCAATCCAAGCAAAACAGTGGTCATGATTGTGCCGCGATGTTTGGCGCTGCCGTACTCGGCCGCAAGCGACAGAACCACGGGAGTTGCGCCGCCCATTCCAAGTCCCGCGATAAACCGCAAAATCAGAATCTGCTCGGTAGTCTGCGCAAATGCGGTGGCTAAGGAGGCCACACCAAATAAGGTGACCGACCCGATAATTGTCGGTCGCCGACCACATTTGTCGCCCAACAGTCCCAATGTCATTGCTCCGAGCACCATGCCGACAATACCGGCGGTGAGAATCGGTGCCAATGCACCTGCGCCCAGTCCGAAAAACTGAATGATTGAGGGACCTGTGAATGCAATGGCTTGAGTATCAAAGCCGTCGAGTATGGCGACGAAAAAGCAGAGGCCAAATACTTTCCATTGAAATGCGCTGATTCGAGTGCCGTCGAGAAGCTTGGGAATCGAACAATGAGTACTCATAATTGCTCCATTAAAAGGCATTTTTATTTTTTATGCGTACGCATAGCCTTACGGATCACAGGCTAAGTTCGAAACTTAACGGGGTCTAATATCATTTGAGTGGTGTTTGATACCTAGAAGGTATGAACGGCTGCTGCATTATAAATTTCATGTCGCCCTCAAACGCCAGTGGCCCTGATAACCCCACTGCTTTGCAAGGCAGGACAACTTCTCGTAACCGAATGGCAACGAACGGACGTGCCGAGGGGCAGGGGGGTAAGGCAGTGGTCGATGTCGAAATTGAAAAGCTTTTACGTCAGCAGTTGCTTGACCTGTTTTTATGCGACTTCTGAGGGGACGAGACCGGCCATGCTCTGATACGAGATGCAGGACAACACGCAAGCAGCATCACGACGCTGTTGATGAGCAATTGGGTAGTGAGGGAGAGAATCAGCACTAATCACGCCGGTCATTTATCGAGCAATACAGTTTCTTGTGACTTGGATTCATAAGTGCAAAGAACGGTGCTCACTAATCGCTGCGTATGGAAGGCTGTCGTTTGTGATATTTTTCAGCATATCAATGAGAGGAAGACAGACGTGGATAACCGAGCGGGTGAGATGCCGGTAGCTTTTCGCAAGCGGCGCGTCAAATGATGATGACACCGTCAACGGTTAGCAAGCTGATTGTTCGATTGGAACTTCGGCTCGGGATTCGTTTGCTTGAGCGCTCAACCCGAAAGTTGTCATTGACTGACGAAGGCCGCATTTACTACGAGCGCAGTAACGCGTTGTTGGCTGAACTTGATGACGTCGAGCGTGCATTGACACAAGGAGCACAGAAAGCGCGGAGTTGTACGGATCAACGCGTCGGTAGCGTTCGGTACGCTGGGTATTGAACCCAATTTGCCAGCCTTCTGGGAGGCGCACCCAAACATTCAGATCCATCTGTCCTTGTCCGATGACCTCGTCGATCTATACCTTGATCGAACGGATATTGCTTTCAGGGTTGGTGCATTGAGTGATTCGACTTTGCGCGCGAGACGAATTGGTGTTGCCCGGCGCAAGATGGTTGCGTCTCCGTTGTACCTGTCAAAATACGGAATGCCTGAAACTATTGAGTCACTCACCGAGCACAATTGCCTGAGTTTTAATTTCCAGCGATTGAACCCGGTCTGGCCTATGCATCAAAGTGGCAGAATTATCGACCGAATCGTCCAAGGCAGTTTACAGGCCAACAACGGTGAAACCGTTCGACGTATGGCGTTAGCAGGAGTGGGAATTGCCCGATTGGCTGATTTTCATATCGATGAAGATATCGCTGCGGGCCACCTAGTCGAAGTGCTCGCACACGCAGGGTATGACAGCGAGGAAGTCCATGCACTGTATCAGGGTGGGCAAAATGTGCCTCAGCGTATCCGGACGTTCCTCGATTTTATGGTGCCGCGCCTGCAATCCTTTATGGATCGGACGTGACGTCACTTTGCGGTCTGTCCAAGCACTCGACAATGCTATTTGGCGAAGATTACTAACCATATTTCTTTGCGCATCAAGCTCGCCACCGCCCAGCCGGCCGAGCAGTCACCCCCTCACCTGTTTAAGTTAGCCCAAAACAACGACCAGGTCTCATCAGCGGGAAGGATTGGGATGACCTAAATTCACCGCTCTCAGCGAAAGACGAATAAATCAAGGTAACGAATCTAGGCTCGCCAATGCGGGCGCTCTCTGATCCTTAACCTTCCGATACGAACCCCGGTTTACTACATCGTAAGGATTTTTTGCGCCACTCGATGTCGAACAGGCAGCAGGGGAATAGGACTTGCCATTGTTTCATTGATGCCCTTCGATGAGGATGCTCGGTTAATCGAGATCTACAGTTTGAGTGCTTCGACCTTCATCTCACTGCTGGGACGTTAGACACTCCAGTATCTGCCATCCCTACCGCGACCGGTAAATCGCTCGCACACGTTTCAGATATCGCGATTGCCAATAGCTCGCATCCCAACAAGTGATTGGTCAGCGCCGCAGTGCCACGGCAACCTGTGCCCGTCGCTTGGTCTATCCCACCAAGTAACCGGCAACGATGCGAGCCGCCATTCCTGGCCGTAGGTTGCAGATGACATCCCTAACAAAAACAATAAAAGAAGGTTCGTTCGATGGCTATTCACTCCATCTCTGCATCGCGTCGTATGCCTTTCAATCTGACACTCGCCACTGCGTTGGTCTCAGTCCTTTCTAACACCACCTACGCCTTTGAGATGCAGGCCGGTTATCCCGATTTGAGTCTGGGTTTGGACACATTTCTCAGGGCTAACAAATGACGAACCGTTTCTTGGGTGATTTGCTGAGCCGCCTCAGTGTCGGCGGCAAGTTGTCGCTTGGCTTCGGTCTAGTGCTGATCTGCACTATGGGTATGGCATTCACCGCTTGGTATTCAGTGCAGATAACACAATCGAGCGCCAGTCAGTTACGTGAGCTGGATAACCAGAAAGCTAACCTCGACCACGCGCGGGTTGCCGAGAGGGATTTCGGTTTGCTGCCGTCACCGGAGGCGGCCAGGCAGGTCGAGGACTCTTTACAGCAGCTTCAAGTCAGTTTGCGGCTTGCACATTTGGGCGAAGACTCCGGGCGTAAGCTAGCGGACTCATCCGAGCGTTACCTGAAAGCATTTCAAGCATATGCCGAGGCGCGCCAGCAGGCATTACAGGCGAGGATTCGTATGCAAGTGCTGGCGGGAACAGCGGGGCAGCGTTTCAGCGAAGTGTTCCTCGACCAAGTGGACGATATCAATCTGGATATTGAGCGGCACAACCTGCCCGACGTGCAATCAATGCAGCATTTGGAGGCGGCGGTTTCGTTACGCGAACGCTTGGCCAATCTGCGCGACAGCGAGCTGTATTTTTCCCTTGATCCGCAGCAGCGCTATCGGGATGACTGGATCAATCGAGTAAGTGAGCTAGGTACCGCGTTAAGCAGCCTGAGTTCGCAACTCGAAGGGGATCGTCGTCGTGCACTGGATGAGGCCAATGCTGCGTTGACTGAATATCGTCAGGCGTTTTTGGCTTATGCAGTCAGCGGCGAACAGGCTATGGCGCAACAGGTGAGTATGTCGATTTCGGCTGAGAAAGTGACGACGTTGTTGGAAGACGAGCTCGATAGGGCTGCGCAATCTTATGAATTACGGCGGCGACGTCTGGAACAACAGCTGGCTGCCATGGTGCTGCTTTCGGTAGTGCTCAGTATCGGAGCGTGTTTTTTGATCCGTCGCTCGATTGTCTCCCCCCTAAAGTTGATGCTGGGTCTCGCGCAACGTGTGGCCGAAGGAGATCTAAAGGATCGTCCCACGCTGCTCGGTCGGCAAGACGAATTGGGTCAGCTCAGCCGCGCTATCGACCTGATGTTGCAGGCGCTACGCAGTCTTGTGGGGCGGATCGGCAACGATGTGCAACAGCTTGATTCTGCCGCCGCCGCGTTAGGCGCAATGGTACAGCGCACAGGGCAGGGTGTACGTGCACAGCGTGAGCAAACCGCTGAGGTGGTTGAGGCGATGAGGCATATGACCCAAGCAGCTGGGCAGGTCAACCAGCAAGTCGGAGGCAGCCAGGCGACCTTGGGCGAAGCCAGCGAGCTGATTCATCAGGGGGACGATCTGGTACGTCAGGCCAGTCAAAGCCTACAGCGGCTGTCACAGGAAATGACCAGCAGTGCGAGCTCTATGGAACTGCTACAAACAGAGAGTCGAACTATTACCAGTGTGCTGGACGTGATCAGCGCCATTGCTGAGCAGACAAATCTATTGGCCTTGAACGCCGCCATTGAAGCTGCACGCGCCGGCGAACATGGTCGTGGATTTGCTGTAGTAGCGGACGAAGTAAGGGCGCTCGCCAGTCGAACGCGAGCGTCGACAGGAGAGATTGATAGCATGATTCGGCGTCTAGAGCTGGTGACTGGCGAGACCGCCGCTAGTCTTTGCGACAGTCAGCGTTTGACCGCCGAAGGTGTTGATCTGACAGTGCGCGCGAGCCTAGTTCTGGACTCCATTACCGAGGCCATCACGAGAGTTGAACATACCGGACAGAGCATTGCCCAAGCTGCAGCGATGCAACACGACATGGTTTGTCGAGTTGATGCAGCTCTCTGCAAGGTTGACTCGGTGGTAGAGCAAAATGCTGAGGAGTGCGTCCGGCTGGAGCTGGCTAATGGCAACTTGCAGCGCCTTAGTGTCAGCCTTGGTGAAGCTGTAGGGGAATTTCACAGCGACACCTGAAATCGGATTCCCTATCTAGGCTGTTGCGACTGAATTAAGATACTTTCTGGGACACAAAACGGGTTGTGTGTGAAACACCAATAAAGTTGAATGCTTCAGGGTGAGCAGACGCCAACCATCATCGAACCAGTAGGTTTGTGCCAAGGGAGGCACCATCTGCACTCCAACTTATTTGTCTGAAGGTAAGTTAGTGCGCGAACCTGGAATCAAATTGCAGTTTTTGTTGTATTGTTAGGCGACTAACTATCTAGAGAACGACCATGTCCAAGCTCGCGGAATTCCGCCAACTCGAAAAACACCTCGCTGAACAGCTTCAAGCTCTCGAAGCCCTCAAAGGCGATTCTGGACTAAAAAAAGAGATCGAATTTGAGACAAAGCTGCGCGCTCTGCTTGCCGAGTACGGCTACAGCCTGCCGAACGTGATCAACCTGCTTGATCCGAAGTCTGGTCGTCGCGCACCAGCAGCCGAGTCCAAGACCAGCACTCGTAAACCACGCCAAGTGAAGATCTACAAAAATCCTCACACCGGCGAAGTCGTCGAAACCAAAGGCGGCAATCACAAGACTCTGAAGGAATGGAAAGCTGAACACGGCTCCGCAACCGTCGAGTCCTGGTTGACCAAGTGATTTTGGTTTGAGTACAAAATGGCTCTTCGAGGGCCCGTTTTTTTGATGGCGTTTTAAGGGATATTTTTTCCTTGGGTAAGTAGGGGGGGGCGTATTACGCACTTAACATAGTCTTACTTTTTCCTACTCGTCATTTCCTTCATTATCGAGCTCGGCATCCATGCCAAGCCGGTTTATATTTGTGCTAGCAAAGTCATTCAAATAAAGCTACGGCGCGGACAAAACCTGCAGAGGCGTGTCGGATTTTGTAGGGAAAGCACGAAATCCAAAACCCTGACGCGGGAAGTAATTCCAGGTTGGCCAGCTTTTCCATTTGACCGTAGCCGATGTCACGCCCGGCCTTATGACCTTCCCAAATGATCGAAGCGTCACCTGACTTGGCGAATTTCTCTCTGGTGTACTTGAAGGGGGCATCCCAACTCCAGGCGTCTGTGCCCACCACACGCACCCCTCGCTCTAATAGATACAAGGTCGCTTCACGCCCCATTCCGACGCCTGCATCGAGGTAGCCCGGCTGCCCAAACAGACTTCCGGCTCGTGTGTTTATTACGACGATTTCCAAGGGCTTCAGTTCGTGATTGATTCGCCGTAACTCAGCTTCCAACTCCGATACAGTAACCACGTGTCCATCGGGCAAGTGCCGAAAGTCGAGCTTTACGCCAGGCTGTAGACACCATTCCAACGGCAACTCATCGATACCGAATGCCGGTTTCCCACCGTCCGTCGTGGATGCATAGTGCCAAGGTGCATCCATATGAGTACCACTATGCGTAGTAATACTGAGCCGCTCAGCCGCCCATGACTCATTGCCAGGCAGATCTTCTTTGCGCAGACCCGGGAACATGGCTGCCATTTCGGGCCAGCCTTCCTGGTGATCCATGTAGTCGATCTTGGGGAGCAGAGGCGGCGGATCTGTATAGGGGTTGTTGTCCAGGCAGACCGATAAATCGAGCATTCGACATTTATTGAGGTTCATGGACTGCGGCTCCTGCTTTGGATGTTGTCGATAGGTTGATATTTGGAGCGTTTCTCAGCGCATTACGCAGTAGAGCAGCAACGGAACCATCATGACGAAAACCCATTGCGCGAGCTCGCGGGGTTCGAAGTGGTGGCTGGTGCCCGAATAAGGCCTCCAGCTGAGGCTCGGGTTTGAATTTGATTTTTTCGCCATTAGCTTTGCCGAAGCGAGCTGCGAGGGCATCGAGAACTTGGGCTATGGATAGTTGCAATACCGGCAACTGCCAGAGTCGATCCTCCGCCAGGTTTGTGAGCTCTGCGGCATGTAGTAGGTTCTCCACGCAACAACGGGCCGACATCCACCATGCAGTTGCATGCGGTGAAACTGGGCAGTCATACGAATCACCTGCAGCGTACGCATGCAAAAGGTCGCTCATGAAAGCGGACTTCAAACCGTTTGGTTCGGTTGGGCGAGCGACAATCCCGGGAAGTCGTAACACACGTCCGTCGACTTCCCCTCGACGAGCCAAGTCCTCAATGGCAATCTCGATCATGCGCTTGTGTGCTGCGTAGGAAAGCTGAGGGTGCTCAGCCTGCGTTTCATCCATTCTCGCAGGGAGGTCACCTCCGTATACCGCAACACTGCTTGCATAGACCAACACTGGGGGGCAGTCGTGGTTGCGCAATTGATGCAGGAGCTCCAGGCTGGCTTGCAAATTGACTTGGTAGCCCAGCTCGTAATTCATCTCTGCTGCGCCGCCAGGGATGCTAACGAGGTGAAAAACCACATCGATGCCGTCTGCCAACACCCGACGCAACAGTGCCGGATCGGTAATGCTGCCGGAATGGCGGCGCAGGCGACTGTCTTCTGGGAGGTCATCCAGGTTCTGGTCAAGCAGCAGAAGCGCTTCGATCTTTCGCCCGCGAATCTCACCCAGCTTCAGCAGGTGGGTGACCAGTTCACGACCAACGAATCCATTGGCACCACTGACCATCACACGCATGTCCAGCCTCCCTGCACCACACGCTGATCGATTGCGCCAAATAGCACATCATCATTGGGCCCTCTGACCTCCATTCGTATCCTGTCACCGAAGTGCATGAATCCGGTGCGAGGTGCACCTTCAGCGATGGTCTCGATGGCTCGGCGCTCCGAAATGCAGGCAGACCCAACAGACCGGTCGGCATTTGAAACTGTGCCTGAGCCGATCAACGTACCGGCACTCAGTTTGCGCGTCAGCGCAGCGTGGGCAATTAACTGGTGGAAGCCAAAGTGCATGGCTCCTCCGTGCGGATGACCAAACCACTCGCCATTCCATTCGACCTTTAATGGGAGATTTACACGGCCGTTAATCCACGCTTCGCCCAGTTCGTCTGGGGTCACAGCTACAGGGGCGAAACTGGTAGTAGGCTTAGCCTGAAGGAAACCAAAGCCAGTCTTCATCTCTCGCGGTGCCAAGGCGCGAAGGCTAACGTCGTTTAACTGCAGTACCAGGCGAATATGTTTTAGTGTCTGCTCAGCAGGACAACCCATAGGGACGTCGTCTAGCAGTACAGCAAACTCGCCTTCGAAATCGATGCCATGAGCCTCGCTGGGCAAGGGTATGTCTGCGCGCGGGCCAAGAAAATCGTCGCCGGCACCCTGGTAGATCAGGGGGATACGTTCGATGTTCTCGATGGGCTCCAGGTTGAAAGCTTTCTGCATCAATTCGCCATGGCTGAGGAAGCAGGATCCGTCCAACCACTGCCATGCGCGCGGCAGTGGGGCCATCAACTGTTCAATGACAAGCTCAAAGCTTTCGGCAACCTCACCGCGGTTCAAACTACGATAAAGATTTTCCAGATCCGATTGCACGTTTTCCCAGCTATCCAACGCAGCCTGCATTGTGGCGACAATCCCGCTGGCGTCTACAGCATGCTGTAGATCGCGCGAGACCACGAGCAGGCGTCCGTCCCGGGTACCGTCATTGAGTGTGGCAAGTTTCATGGCAGGAGCTCCTGCAGATCTGGAGCATAACGACCGTCCAGGAGGATGAAGACCATCCTCGCCATTTGCTCTGTGCGGTTACTCCAAGCGTGGTTGGTGCCTCGCTGTACCACGATGTCACCTTTTTTGAGGTGAACCTCTTCCCCGTCAAGCACCAACCAAATCTCACCTTCCGTGACGACTCCATAATCCAATGTCTCGGTGCGGTGCATAAGTTTGTGTTTAGAGTCGGCCTTTCCAGTACCTGCATGGCTTTGGCCAATCTCTGCGAACGCAGCAGCTGCATCCTCTGCGCTGACCTGGTTTTGGATGCTGTCCGGCGGGATATCCACCACTCGAATCACGCTACCCAGCGGCCCAGGGCTAAGTTGCAGCGGCTGGGCAGTAGGGTCTTCAGCGTTGTCCAGTGGGGCGGGGGTGGTTGCGCTGTTCCATACTTCGTAGAAGACGGTACCTGGAATCGCTTTGAGCGGGAAGTTGTTCGGTGTAGCGCCGCAGCTAGCGACGACGGCATGCCCCTTGGCATCGTGACCCGTAACAATGCGTTTAAAATCTGGAAGTTTTTGCATAACGTCTCCTTAGTTTCCATCACCGATGGTGGTACCACCATCGACTACAATATTTTGTCCGCTGATGAACGCGCCGCCAGGCGCGGCCAGTAAAAGTGCCAAGGCAGCCACTTCCTCCGGGCGCCCAACACGACGCAATGGGGTGAGCGCTATGCGGCGCTGCATCACTTCAGAGTTATCCGTTAGTGGGCGCGCGAATTCGGTTTGAATCACGCCGGGGCTGATAGCATTGATGCGGATGTTCTTGGGGCCCCATTCCACAGCGAGATTACGGGCGAGTTGTGCCAGGCCTGCCTTCGATATCCCGTAAAGCCCCAGTGCCTTGTTGCCGCGCCCCCCGGCGATGCTGGCCATCAGCACCACGCTGCCGCCACCTCGCGCTGCCATGGCCGGTAGCACGGCACTGGTCAGCCACAATGCGCTGCGCAGGTTCACAGTCAGGGTCGCGTCCCAGTCGAGATCGCTGGCGGTTGCCAGTGGCCCCATGTGCGGGGCGATGCCAGCGTTGCACACCAGCGCGTCGAGGTTGCCAAAGCGCGCCAGCACGGCCTCGGCCAGGACAGCGACATCCGCCTGCTGGCTGAGGTCGGCGGCGATGGGCCAGGCGTCAATGCCCTCTTCGGCCAAGGTGGCGGCCACCCGAGTACAGTCTTCAAGATTCTCGCTACTGATGGCCAGGCGCGCCCCGGCACGGCCATAAGCACGGGCGATGGCCAGGCCGATGCCGCGGGTAGCGCCGGTGATCAACGCCGCCTTGCCGGCCAAGCCGAATAGGTCTGCATTCATGCGTGTTCTCCCAAGGGGGCGATGGTGGGGATGCGCAGGCAGCTCAGGGCTACCAGCCACTGCAGCCCGCCGATCACGGCCAGCGCGGTCGGCAAGGCTGAAGGAACGCCTGCGGTCATGGCTAGCACCACGAGGGGGCTGACGAACTCACCGGCGAAGATCGCTGCGGTAAACAGGCCGCTGGCCCGCCCGCGTTGGCTGAAATCGACCTGGGCCATGATCCGGGTGATCAAGGTGGGCAGCATCAGGCCGATGCCCAGCCCGTTGATAAATACCGCCAACGAAACCAAGCCGTGGTTGCCCGCCCCCGCCATCAACAATCCACCGCTGCCGGCCAACACAAACGCCAGCAGCAGTAGCCACGAAGACCGAGCGCGACCAATCAGTCTAAAGCTCAGGGCGCCTAGCACTACGCCCACCTGGTTACCGCCCATGGTCATGCCGATCTGTTGCGGCGCGTCCACGCCCAGCAGGTTGAGCAGGTAGCCAGCCTGCACCGGTACGATGAACAGGCTTATGCCCGCCAGCAACGCCAGCACCAGCAACGGCACCAACCCTCGCCATGGCAAGCGGTTCTGAGCGACGTCAGCCGCAACCAACTCGCGTGGCTCCCACAGCCACAGCGCCATCAACGGCAGAAACACCAGCCCCACTGCATACAAGGCGAACGGCGCGCGCCAGTTGTCCTGGCCCAATTGCCCGCCGATCGCCATGAACAGCGCCGCTGACAAGGAGGTCGCGACCATCTGTAAGGCAAACAGCCGCTCGCGGCGCCCGCCGCTGTAGTAGTCGCCCATCAGGGCGGTGCAGCAGGTCATAATCGCCGCCTCGGCCAGGCCGATGCCGGCGCGGCTTAGGACAATGGCCTGCAGCGAATCGAGCCACAGAGGCAAGGTTCCGCACAGCGTGTAAATCAGCATCGCCACCAGCAACAGGGGCTTACGCCCGGTACGGTCGGCGATCATCCCGGCGAACGGCGCCAGTAAGGCGATCACCAAGGCCGGTAGCGTCAGGGCCACCGGTACCAGCACGGCAGCACCCGGTGTGTCGGCGAAATACACCTGCATGCGTGGCAGCACCGGGGCCAGCAATACCGCGCCCAATACCGGCAGGCAACTGCCGAGTAACAACAACAAGGATTGCGGCGTACCGGCTTTGCATTCAACCTTCATGACGAACCTCCAGGGCGGCTGGGCGTTGAAAAGCCTTGTCCTGCGCTACCGGCTTGAGTGTGGCGACCGGGCCCTGCACTGTGGGCGTGTCCGCCACCGGACGCTTCTGGGGCAAGAGGAAATACGCCAGCGCCGGCAACAAGATCAGCGCCCCCACCATGTTCCAGACAAACATGAACGCTAGCAGCACGCCCATGTCTGCCTGGAACTTGATCGGAGAGAAAATCCAGGTGCCCACGCCTATAGCGAGTGTCACACCGGTCAGCATCACTACCTTGCCAGTGAAAAGAAGCGCTTGGTAATAGGCCCTGGACAGGCTTTCGCCTTGACGCAGTTGGGCCAGCACGATGCTCATGACATACAGCGCATAGTCGACACCGATGCCTACACCTAGAGCGATAACTGGCAGGGTGGCAACCTTGACGCCCATACCCAGCGCGACCATCAATGCTTCACAAAGAATTGATGTGAGCATTAGAGGCAATACTGCACAGAGCACTGCTCTCCACGATCGGAAAGTCACCAGACAAAGCAGAATGACTGCGCCGTAGACCCACCACAGCATGTCGTGATTCGCCTGTTTCACGACGATATTGGTGGCCGCTTCAATGCCTGCGCTGCCGGCGGCCAGAAGAAACGTGGCATCGCCGGAGTTATTGTTCTTGGCAAAACCTTCAACATTTTCGACAACGTTGTTGAGCGTGTCGGCCTTGTGGTCTTTGAGGTAGGCATAGAGTGTCAACAGGCTGCAGTCATCGTTGTACAGACCGCGAGGAGCACCCGCGGTGACCATGTTCAAGGTCGCCTGGTTGTTCACTAACTCGTACCATTTGGGGCTACCCTCGGAGAGACCAACCAGCACGCGGCGATTCAACAAGGCCAAGGAGTTTGTCGAGTCGACACCCTCGAGTCCGCGAAGCTGCCAATCCAGGTCGTCAACTCGCTTCAACGTGTTGTACGCCGAGCACTCACCAGCGCGAGTCTTCACCATCACAGCAAACACGTCGCTGCTTGCACCGTAGTGCTGTGTTATGAACCCATTGTCACGGTTGTAGCGAGAGTCAGGGCGAAGCTCTGGAGCGCCAGCATCAAGATCACCAACCTTCAGCTTCAGGCTTACTGCGTAGCCTCCGCAGGCCATGAGTGCCGCTACGATTACGCATAGCGTTGCCCAACGCTTGCGAGTGAAGAGATCCAACATGCTTCTCCTCGCCAGACGCTTCAGCTTCCTCACCGCGAAGGCTGCGTCGAGCCGCTTTTTGGCTAACGCCAATGTAGGAGAGCAGTACTGGGAGTAGAATTAGGTTTGTGAAGATGAGGACAGCTACGCCGAGACTGGCGATTACTGCCAAATCCTGGATCACCTGAATCTTGATGATCATCAGAACTGCGAACCCCACCGCATCGCATAGCAACGCAGTCAGGCCGGCCAGGAACAGTCGGCGGAATGTAAAACGCGCAGCCACCAGGCGATGCATCCCGCGTCCCATGTCCTGCATGATGCCATTCATTTTCTGCGCGCCATGGCTCATGCCAATTGCAAACACCAGGAACGGCACTAGAACCGAGTACGGGTCGAGCTCGTACCCAAGCAACGGCAGTAAACCCAACTGCCAAATCACTGCGATCAAAGAGCAGGTCACCACCAGAAAGGTGCTTCGTACGCAACGGGTGTACCAATAAAGTACTGCCGCGGTGATCAAGATTGCTGCGGCGAAGAACATCAGAATTTGTTTGAGACCATCGATTAGATCACCTACAACTTTCGCAAAACCGGTGATGTGGATCTCAACACCTTTAGCTTGGTACTTAGTACGCAGCTTCTCTATCTCATGAGCGAAGACGGTGTAGTCCAGAGGCTGACCATCAGGAGTTCGTTCCAGCAGCGGCACGTACACAATGCTAGAGGCTTGGTCGAAAGCCACCAGCTGCCCGATCTCGTTGGAGCGCTCAACGTTACGCTTAAGGGATTCCAGGCTTGCACTGCCGCCGTCGTAGCCATCGGGAATTACTGGGCCGCCTTCCAGCCCTTCCTCGGTGACACCAGTCCAGCGAGTAGATGGCGTCCACAGCGACTTCATTGCTGCGCGGTCAACCCCAGGAAGCAGATACACCTCATCGCTGAGTTGCTGGAGAGTGTGCAAATATTTTTTGTCGTAGATACTCCCCTCTGGGTTCAGTACGGCAATTCGCACAGCATTCCCGAGACCAGCCAGTTCCTGGCGATGCTCTAGGTAGTTGACGATGTATGGATGCTCACGCGGGATCATCTTCTCGAAGCTTGCGTTGAGTGTCACGCGTGTCGCCTGCCATGCCAGCAGGATTGTCGCGACCAGACAAAGCAATACAACCAAGGCACGATGGTTAAACAGTGCTCGCTCAAGTACGGAGCCAGAGGTGCTGTCGAAATCGTCGAGACTGCCGGCAGACGGAGTAGGGGAGGTCTTTACGTACATGGCTCAGTCCGCGATTTTGGAGGAGAAAGAAGGCGCTAGGCGCTGCGCGCCGGCCATACCAACGGCGACCAGGGCGCCATCAGATGTCTCACTGACAGAGGTCAAAGGAAGTCCTTCGGATACGGCGATTGGCTGAAAGCGCAGATCTGTAAGTCCGCTTCGCAGGAGCATGCCGGCCTGGTTGACGAGCAACAGGTTTTGACCTGCTATACGAATTGCATTGAGGGACGCAGGAATGGGGTTATCGACAGACTGGAAGCTGATGCCACCGTCATCAGAGGAGAACAGCTTGCCTCGCAGGCCACCGACCAGAATCCGCTTATTGGGAAGAATTGCTGCGGCAAAATAACTGCCTTCGTACGGGCCCTTAAGAGCTTCGAAAGTGAGGCCGCTATCGATGGAGCGCAACAACAAACCTTGCTCACCGGCGATGATGATTTCATCACCGTTGCGAGCCATCGCATAGAGATGCAGGCCTCGCGGATTTGGAAGATCACTCATCCAGGACTGCCAGGTATTACCTCCGTCCTTCGTCTTCAGGGCAAGACCGTAAGCCCCAAGGGCAACGCCATGCTTTGCATCAACGAAGTTCACCACCAACAGAGGCTTGTCGGCACCGTCGGCCGACAATCTTTGCGCTGTAGCGATTCGCTTTGAATCCCCAGAGTATTCGGCTGCTAGCAACTCAATGGCAGCCGCTTGCTTTCCATCCAACTGCAGTTGCCAGCTTTCCCCGCCATCGCTGCTATGCAGCACGACACCGGAGTGACCCACAGCCCAGCCATTCTTGGAGTCAACGAATTGCACGCTGGTCAACGTTGTGCTGACGGGGCTGGCAGATTGTCGCCAGTGTTGGCCGCCATCATCTGATAGCAGTACAACACCGCGTTCGCCGACTGCAACCAGCCGCGAACCGGCTTGGTTGACGTCCAGGAGCACTGCATGCAGTGCTTGAGATCCGAGTACTGCTTTCTGGGAAAGGACATCTACCGTATCTGCTGCCCAGACCGGCAGCAACGAGCAGCTCGCTGCCATTAGCAAGCCGGAGAGTATCTTTTTCATCGCACACAACCTTTTTTGTTCTTATTTGAAGCAGGCGGGGCTTACGCCCCGCCAGGATCACCGAACGCCTTCACCCGCCATCGCGTCAGCGGTAAATACCGAGTCTTTGTAGGGCGGCACGATGCGGTATTGCTCGCTCTTCCCAGCAAAAACGTCGCCGACAAACCATGCGCCGGAGAGCAAGTCGTAAAACCCCGTAGTGACCGACACAATGCCTGGGAGATCGGGCATCGCAACTGGAGAAGTCCACAGCACTTTTGCGAGCTGCCCCCTGGCGTCGTAGCGATCACCAAGGACGGCTGTCCAGGTGTCCTCGTCGAGGTAATAGGTGCTCTTCGGCATAACGTGTCGAGCCCCGTTTTTCAGGGTGGCTTCAACTACCCAAACACGGTGTAGTTCCCAACGCACGGCGTCGGATTTCATATGGTGCTCGTCGAAGAGTGCTTCGGGACTGGAAGCCGTGAACACCCGGTTCGAGTTGTACGGGATGTACAGTTCTTTCTTGCCAACCAACTTCCAGTCGAAGCGGTCAATTCGGCCTGTAAACACATTGAGCTCGTCGAAGCTCATCACCCCTGCTGTCGCAGGAGTAGGGGTGTCGCAGCAGGCGTTAGGAAGACGACGCACTCGGCGCTGACCAGGGAGGTACGTCCAAGCAGTGGTGTTATCGGCGTTGATGTTCTCTAGACCTGTGATTGCCTCTCCAGCGCGCAATGGTGGGCCGTCGTTCGTCATCCGGATTGACCAGAATACGCCCTTGTCACTGCTGAAACCGGGTAGGTACCAAGGCATTTGAAGATCTGCCCGGGAGTCGTTCGTCAGTACATGCTTTCCGTCCGCAGTGGTGAGGTACTGAGAGAAATTGGCGTGCCACGAAGCTCCGCGCCAACGCAGCAGGTGGTTCCAGATTGCTTCTTCACCATTCTGGGGGATCGGGAACGGAATACCGCCGGCAGCGCCTAAAGGCATAGACCCGGCCGGGCCGTTCACCAGTTTACCGCCGGTGGCATTCGCGAAAGTAGCGTCGTAAATGGACTGCGGGGCAGCGGCACTGCGACGAGTTGGGTACACCACGACTTTGTAGCTGTCGGGGTACTTTTTCAGCATGGCTTGGGTGCCAGCCGACAACTTATCGGCGTACTGAGCCATGTTCTGAGCAGTAATGGTCAACTGCGCTTGGTCGGCCGCGAATGGGTCGCTGCGCTTACCGCCTTCCTTATAAGATGGATCGGCTTGGGTGAGGCCACCTTTCCACTCGGGAATGCTACCGTCGGCATTTCCTGCGCGTTGTGCACCAAACGGTGTCAGCGTCGACTTTAATTTGGCCGCTTCATCGGCGGAGACAGCAGCCATTACTCCGTGAGCAAAAAACAACGAGGCACTCAAGGCAGTAAGCAGGGATACAAATTTCTTATTGTGTTTCATCGAAGAATCCTCGGTCAGAAGGTGCGGCCGACAGTGAAGGCGATGAAGTCGCGGTCTTTGAGCGACTGCTCAAACGTGAAGTTGTTGTTGGCATCCAGGAGTGTGTTTTCCGGGCCGTAGTAGTGCGTGTAAGTTAATCCCAGGTTCCAAGTGTTTAAGTAGTTGCCCTTGAGCCCGATATTGAGGTCTCCGCCATGATCAGCACCGAAGCCAGTACCTAGCGCCTCCGAGGCGCCGTTTGTGTAGCTGGCGCCGATTGGCACGGACAAATCCAGACCTGGTAGGAACTGGCGATACATAGGCTCGTAAACAAGTCGCAGACTGGTCGCATCGCGGTCTGCATTCGGGTCAACGGCGTCTTTGTTTTTGCTGACGCTCATGACTCTGTTCCACGCGATCTCACCGAGGAAGTTGGCTTCCGGGACGATAAAATTCGGCTCGAGGCTAGACAGCCAGGAGATGTTCGCGTGCAGAGTCTTCCCCGTTGCATACAAGGGATCATCGTCGTTGTTGATCGACTCGCCGGGCGCAAGGGCATGCTGGTTGGTGGATGCCAGAGGCTGGTTCCAGCGCGTGGAGAGCTCGCCAGCAATGTTGTAGTTGCCGAGTGTGGTGGAGAAACTCGCACCCAGAGACTCGATACCTTCTGGATAGACCCAGTAGTACTCGCCGGCTTTGCCCGATTGAGGGTTCAGATTAGCGAAGTCCGGGCGTACGTTTAGCTGAGGGTTCTTGTCATGAAAGCGGATGGCGTAGAGGCCCCAGTCCACCGACTCCGTACGCCAGCGAAGTTGAACGCCACCTTGCCCCGAGTCCTTCGCCTCTTTGTCATTGCCGTGATAGAAAGCCAGCGGTTGAGCACCCGGAAACAGCGGAGCGCCAATGAACATGCGCTCGTTTCCGTCACCGAAGGTGTCGCTGGTGGAAAAGTAGCTGCCTTCGGCTGGAAGACGGTTAGCCTCCCATTCGAACTGGTAATAGGCGCCGATGGATACATCCGGAGTCAATTGGAGTTGACCAGAGATCTGCTGGACTGGACGAATCAGCTCCTTGAACTGGGTATTGGGTACCGACAAGGCTTTGACTGCATCGATTGGCGCCATGCCACCGGCGATACCATTCATGCCGTAGAAAAGACTTTCGCCCCACTGCATTGCGTACTGACCCACTCGACCCGAGGCTTGCATGTCGCCGATATCGGTCTTGCCAAAAAGGAAGGCATCCAGAAGCTCACCCTTACGGCCATGCAGGGTGCGGGTGTCACTGGTAAACTCGTCATAATCTACTGAGTAGCTGTTGGCGCGAGTCGGATCGTTATTGTCTGTGTCACGGTTGTAGACGTCGTCGTACCATGCGGCTCCGCTCAGACGAGCTCCCACGTTTTTGTACGTGATGTCCATTTCAGAGAGCAGATCCAGACGATTGGAGATAAGGCCCTTGTCGAAGTTACGGTCGCCGTCATCCTGATTGAGCGCTGTTTGGCCATCGATCAATTTGTCGCTCTGACCTTTTGTGCGCCATGCCGAACTGTATTTCAGGGTGTTATCCCACCGTGCTCGAAGATCGGGATTCCCCGTATCGAATTCGAATGCGTGGGCATCAGGTAGTCCTGCGGTGATCGCTAACATAGAAATAGCGAATGCAAGAGGTTTGAGTGGTGGCAACGGCCGGGTGGATGCGTGCTTGCAAGACAGCATTTAAGTCACCTCATTCTTGTTTTTTTAGGTCAGTGTTGGATTGCGATCGGGTGCGCCACAGGCTTGGCGCACCACTGCGATATCAGACAGGGTGTGAAGTGACCTCCAGCATTTGCTTAACCAGGGATATGCGATCGAAGTCGCGATCTTGTTGCATCTCTTTTTCGCCAGCGAATAGAGATTTCTCACTGATGAACTTGCAGCGTTCGAATCGACGATCCATGAAACGTTGCAGTTGTTCAGCCAAGGTGCCGCCAGAGACGAGTTCCTCGCTCAGGACAACGGCGTCCTCAATCGCCATGCCAGCACCTTGGCCAAGGTGTGGAGTAGTGGCGTGAGCGGCATCTCCGATGAGCAGGACGCGTCCGTGGTACCAACACTCATCGACGAACACTGCCTCAAGCGGCTTGTAGACAACCTGCGAGTTATCAGTGATTTGCTCACGCAATTTTCCGATCAGGCCACCAAAGCCGGAGAGGCGCTTGCGAAGCTCCTCCGCCAGGGTTCCTTCATCCATCCTGGGATTGCCCGGCTCGTGAGAAGTGGTGAAGAGATACATCAAGTCATCAGCCAGAGGGACGAGACCCGCATTACCCGAAGGGCCTTGGTAGTTGGCGAGATGATCGATTTCAGGTGCGCGTGGAAAGTTGTAACGCCATACGGATTGGCCGGTGAAGTGAGGTTGGTACTTGTCGCCGAACATCAGGTTACGAACCTTGGAGAACAGGCCGTCAGCGCCTACAACCAGAGAGTAGCGAGCTCGGCTTCCATCGCTGAACAGCACATCGATACCATCTTCGTTCTGCTCAAAACTCTCGATTGAAGTACCTAGGCGAACGTCGGTGCCGAGTTCGATAGCTGTTTCGCTAAGTACCTTATGCAGGGCTCTACGGGAGATGCCAACGTTCGCTGGATACTCTGGGCCAGCAAGACGCTGGCCAGGAATCCGAACCAGAGGTACGCCGTCGGTGTTGTAGATACCAACGTCTTCGAATGCGTAAGCTGCATCAAGATAGGCATCGAGCAGGCCCAGCTTCGCCATTTCGCGGACTACGTTGCTTTGCTGGATGATGCCGACGCCGTAGACAGTCCATTCGGTCTTAATCTCGACCAGGTCGACCTCAATCCCTTTACGGCGCAATGCGATCGCGGCACACAAACCACCAATACCACCACCGACGATCAGTACTTTTGCAATATTCATGAAGTTACTCACGTGTTGTTCTTGTTCTCCGCATACTTGATAGATGCGGCCGTTGTTCGTGCGTGGGGTTGAGTTTCCCGAGCGCAGTAGGATTTGACTAATCGAGTCCTCGGATGTGACCTATCGCGCCGGGCGATACCTCAATGGGTTGGCCGACGTGGTCTATGCAGAGGAGAAGCAAACCTTCCTCACACCGGAACTCAAAAGCTGTTAACGATTGCCCTAGACATGGGCCAAATACGCACTCACCGCTGTCCGGCATGAAGTGCGCGCCATGCGCATAGCAAACGACGCGCTGCCCGTCGGCAGACAGGAATCGATCCTTTCGGTATTCCAGGCGCACATCAAGGTGAGGACAGCTATTGCGATAGACCCGAACCTCTCCTCTATGTAGTAGGGCGAACACGGTGTCGCCGCCTGACCTGAAGGGATCAAAGCCGAGCGCGTGGCCTTCTTTGAGTTGATCGAGAGGGCAGAGCGCTACGCTACGATCCACCTCTTAGCCCTGCTTCGGCGGCGGGCCACCTGGAGCCCACTTCTCGCGAGAGGTAAATAGGAACAACTGCGAGTTGTCTGCAGACATAGGCGCTTCGCGTGCAGCCCAGGCGTCATCGTGCTTGTCCATGTCTGCGTCGTATTCGATGTGGCAACCCAGAGGGCTGTTGAAATACCAGAACCAATTGGAGCCGTAGAGGTGGCGGCCGGGGCCCCAGAAACTCGTCCAACCCTTCTGCTGAAAACGGGTACCAGCGAGGAGAACTTCTGTGCCACTGCCCATATGAAAGGTGAAGTGCTCGCAGCCCTGCATGTGCGGAGGGGTCTGAATCATGAACAGGCAGTGATGGTCATCCGTGCCTTTCGGTCGCATGAAGGGGCCGACACCAATGAATCTGTCGGTGGTGACGAATCCCAGTCGATCGCGATAGAAGGCTTCACCTTTTGCTGCGTCGGGGACGAAATACACGACGTGCGAAAGCGTGCGCGGTAGAGCAACCATCTCGGGAGTGATGCCCAGTTGGTTGACCGGGCGTTGTGGCGCGCTGCCCGGGGCGTTGGTTAGGTCTGCTGGGGCATCGAAGCGACGACGCCAAGAAACCTGGAAGGCAATAGCAAAACCAAGGTCATCTACTGTATGCAGGGTGCCATTCGCATCGCGACGTACCTCGCGATCACGGCTCAACTCATCCTCGATTGCGGCGAGATCGGTGGAGCTTGCAACCCCATAGATAGTCTCGCGCAGTGAAGGTGCGGGGCCCATTGCCGGAGGTAGCTCCGGATCTTCTGGGCGACGGATGATAATGGCCGATCCGTCTAGGGACTCAAAGTGTCCACTTTCGGCATCAATGTGTACTGCGGTCAGTCCGTAATCACGAAGGCAATCAGCGCAGGCTTGCAGGTCATCGACGCCGAATACCAAGGCATCAAGGCCAAGAATGTTCATGGTTACCACTCCATTAAAATTATGATCCGGCAGCGGAGCCGGTGGTGGTGTCACTGCGGTAGGCATGCCGCGCGACTGGAGTGGAGGGTGCTGTCTGAGGCAGTTGCTGACTAATCGCAACTTGAGATGCCAGCTATCCGAAAACTCGATACATGGTTGGAGAGCCAACTAGGAGAGGGCTGTTCGACGACGGGGAGGAGGCTAGCTTGACGCATCGAGAATATCGGGCGAAGGTATCTCAAAAATAACTACAACAGCGGAGATGCATCGCCATGCGATTTCATCACTTGGATCTGAATCTTCTCGTGGCGCTAGACGTGCTTCTGGAAGAGCAGAACATTACCCGTGCTGCCGAACGCCTCCATATGACCCAGTCCGCTACAAGCGGCGTGCTCGGCAGACTCCGAAAGTACTTCGAGGACGAATTGCTTGTGCAGGTAGGTCGGTCAATGCAACCCACGCCCTATGCGCTTGAATTGGCAAAACCAGTACGCGAGGTGCTACTGACGATCCGTTCCTCCATCACAGCAAAGCCGCTTTTTGATCCGGCATCCAGCAAGCGGCATTTTCGCTTAATCACGTCGGACTACCTGATCAGCGTTGTCTTTGCGCAGGTCATTCAGCGCATATACAAGGCCGCACCGGGGATCACGTTTGAGATGCATCCTCCTGGGGATCAGGGCGTGGAGATGATCCTTCGTGGGGAAATCGACCTGATGATTGTTCCGGAGCGCTATCTGATTGAAGGGCACCCATCTCAATTGCTGTTTGAGGAGGAGCATGTATGCGTTATTTGGAGTGGCAACAACTCCGTGGGCGAGGTGTTGACGCTGGAGCAGTACGTAGAAATGGGGCATATCTCTGTCGGGTTTGGTCGGTCTCGACAACTCAGTATTGAAGACTGGTTTATGAATCAATACGGCTTCAAGCGTCGACTTGAAGTCATTACCAACGACTTCAACACGCTTCCACAATTGATCGTGGGCACTCATCGAGTCGCCACCATGCACCGCAGGCTGGCTGAGCTTTATTCACGATACCTGCCGCTTCGCATCCTTCCACCGCCGGTGAAGATCCCTGTTATGAGAGAGATCATGCAATGGCACCGCAGCATGGATGGTGATCCCATGCACCGCTGGCTCAGAGAGACTGTCCACGATTTTATCCAAACGCCGGAGGAGGGCGGCAGGTAATTCGATTACCCGCATTGCTCAAGGGAGTGAGCAACTGCTGCACTTTATTTTGCGCCCATGATATGCAGAGTTGTGCGGTGTTCTGCTTCCAGAACCCGAGTTAATGGGTGGCTCTTGTACGTTGTATCGTGTTTCGTGATACCTCGCATCCTGACTCGCGATTGGCCAAATTTGTTCGCGCTGAATAACGTCCTGCTGGGGCCATGCCGAGATAAGGAGAAAATTCATTCATTTAGGCTGTAGGCTTCTGTTCTGTAAGGCTTTTCTGCAGAAGTGGCCACATCAGAGCCGTGGGCTGGTGAAGGTACTCGATGCTGTGGAGCGTGATGCGATTAAGCCAGCAGAGAAACGGTTTGGCTAAGGCTTAACGGGGGCATGCCGAGATAAGGCAAAAATTAGGACATTTGTTCTGTAACCTGCTGTGTCTAAAGGATTAATTTTGAGAGGCGCTGCTCAATTGCGGTGGCTAAATATTGATCAATTATCTCTGCCGAGATAATTGCAGATAATTCCCGCCGTCCGTACTCAGCGCGAGTTCATAAGATTGGAGAAATGCCGAGTTAGAGGGCCTGCGAACAGCTTTGGTCGAGGCTTTGCGCTTCGACGCATATGGCTGCTTAGCACTGGGGGCTCTCCCAGAAGCGACAAAGGCGGCCTCAACGAGACCGCCTCAAACCAAGTTTCATCACCGGTACACGTACCCGGGAGAGGAAGCTCTTGGGCAGGTTTCAATAATAACACCGATCAAAGCGTCACTGCCAAAGCCCTCTCGCACTGCCGAGTAGCCTTCAAGTAATGTTCATTTGGTCTCTCTCGAAACTACGGTGCGGATGGTTCGAAGCCATCATGCGCAAACTCGGGGCCAAGATGACATTATCAAATGGCCAATTATCCTGGAGGCAGTTATGGGAAGACTCCGCGAAAAACTGGGTTTGCCGAAAGGCCACTACTACCTGCACGTCGCCGTGCTGGCGGGCCTGCCGATTTCGTTGATCTCCGATTTGGCGAGCGAGCTGGAACGGTCGGCGGAGCAGATTGCGGAGTGGGTCACTGCGTCCCCCGACAGTACCGTGATGTCTATGCAGGCAGGTGAGGTGTTCTGTCGTCTTATCGAGATCCTCGATGCGCTATTGGAGCTGCACGAAGGTGATCTAGGAGGTTCGCTCCGCTGGCTAACGGCACCGAATGTCGTGCTGTCCAATGAGAAGCCGGTCGAGCTACTGGTAACCGGATTTGGTACGCGCGCTGTGCGGCAGGCTATTCGTTCGATTGAATATGGACTGCCAGTTTGATCCCTGCCGAGGGCGGCCTTTGAGCTGGAAACACAGGGTCATGTACCTGTTTCATTACCGCTGGTAGTGAGCGGCGTATGCCCGAGCAGTTTCAGGTGCGTGATGGCTTCGGCCAAGCGCTCCTGCAGGATCTGCGCTTGCTGCGCCTGGGTCGCGGAGGTCTCGCTTAACCGAGACACCTCCTCCTGCAATGTGCTGCAGCGCTGTTCCAGGGCCTCATTCGCGCGTTCAGCTCCGATCAACGTGCGCTGAGCGGCTTCCAAGGCCTGGACCTTCTGCGCCAATAGCTGTTGCTGTGCATGCTGCTCTTTTTGCAGCTGCCGCGCCTCTGTGAGCAGGCGCGCATTGTCGCGGTTCAGTTGGGTCAACTCGTCCTGTTTGACGATCAGGGTCTGCTGCAATTGCCGTAGTTCCAGTTGCAGTTGCTGCATCTGCGACTCGTGGCGACGCTGCTCCTGCTCACGCTGTTCCTTGCTGGCCTGGCGATAGTGCTCCAGGGCATCACGAGCATGTTGATGCTTATCTTCCAACGAGAGGATTTGCTCATCGCGATCCCGCAGGCGCGTTTCTTGGTCTTGGTTGGCTTGCTGTAGGCGGGCATTCCCGACCTCAGCCTGCTGACGCATCTGTCGTTCCTGCAGTAGCGCTTGCTGGGCAGTCTGGAGCTGCTCCGTGAGCTCAATGCACTGACCTTCCAGCTGCTGGATACGGCTTTCTGCCTGCTGAACCTGGTTCTGGTAATCAAGTCGTTCCCGAGCCAGTTGCTCGCGCTCGTGCGCCACCTCGGCCTTCGCTTCCTCCCTGAGCTGATCCGCCAACTGGCCCACCAGGTTGGCCAACTGCTCGCTGAGCGGCAGTACGACAGCGCTCCGATCGGAGTCAGCGTCTTCGAGTTCTTTCAGGTAGCGGTGAATGGTGGTTTTTGAACCAGTGTTTCCCAGTTCGACCCGTATCGCATCGATGCTGGGGTTCTCTCCTCGCGCCAGGATGGCCTGGCGGGCCTTCTGAACCAGCGCCTTATTGATGCCGCCGCGGGCCATGGTCTGCTCCTACGATTTCGTATTGGATTACATACCACGTATTTACATACTAATTTGTTCTGAAGTAAAGCAGGATTTGAAGGATGAAATAAGATAAAATAACCGAGACTTATTTAATGGGATGGGCGAAAATGGCTATTTTTCAGTCGTTTTCCAGTACACATAGGGCAAACCCCAGGCGATGAAGGACGTCGAGCGCTATCTGCATGCCGGCACGCGGGAAAACACCCGCCGCAGCTACCAGTCGGCCGTCGAACACTTCGAGGTGACTTGGGGCGGCTTCCTACCGGCGACCGGTGACAGCATCGTGCGCTACCTGGTGGACTACGCCGACACTCTGAGCCTCAGTACGATGAAGCAGCGGCTGGCAGCCCTCGCCCAGTGGCACATCAACCAAGGCTTCCCCGATCCAACCAAAACACCCACAGTGCGCCAGGTACTCAAGGGCATCCGCACCCTGCATCCGGCGCAGGCTAAGCAAGCAGCCCCACTGCAGGTGCAGCATCTAGAACAGGCAGTTCAGTGGCTGAATCAGGAGGTCGAACGCGCTCAGCAGTCGGGCGACTTGGCAAGTCTGCTACGAAGCCGACGCGACATGGCGTTATTGCTGGTCGGCTTCTGGCGGGGGTTCCGCAGCGACGAGCTCTGCCGCTTGCAGGTTGAGCATGTCCAGGTTGAGGCCGGCGCCGGCATGACCTTGTTCTTGCCGCAGAGCAAGGGGGATCGGGAGAACCTTGGCACGACCCATTACGCTCCAGCCCTGAAACGCCTCTGTCCGGTACAGGCTTATCTCGACTGGATCAGTGTCGCCGGCATAGTACGAGGGGCCGTGTTCCGCCGCCTGGATCGCTGGGGGCACCTGAATGACAGAGCGCTGCATCCCGGCAGCCTGATCAGCCTGCTACGCCAGATATTGCAGCGTGCGGGTATCCCGGCTGAGCTGTATACCAGTCATTCGCTGCGCCGCGGCTTCGCCACCTGGGCCACGGCCAATGGCTGGGATCTCAAGGCACTGATGACCTACGTGGGCTGGAAGGACATGAAGTCAGCCATGCGCTATATCGACCCCGCTATTTCTTTTGGTGGCCTAGCAGCTCGACCCGCCCTTGAACTTAATGCTGGCACTTTGACTCACTCGCCAGCTTCTCACTAATATCGACGCAGGACAGGAGTGACTGTGCAATGAGTACACAGACAAGCATCGAATGGACGGAAATGACTTGGAACCCCGTGGTGGGATGTACCAAAGTTTCGCCAGGCTGCAAGCATTGCTACGCCGAAAACATGGCGCACCGGCTGCAGGCGATGGGGACGCCAGGATATGAAAACGGTTTTCGCTTGAGTCTGCGACCGGAGAAGCTTCAGGAGCCGTTGCAGCGCAAGAAACCGACGATTTACTTCGTGAACTCAATGTCTGATCTGTTCCATGAACATGTGCCAGACGATTACATCGATCAAGTCTTCGAGGTGATTCAGAAGGCCTCTCAGCACACATTCCAAATACTCACTAAGCGTGCCGAGCGCCTAGCTACATACTTCGGCAGCCGGACACCGCCTGCCAATGCCTGGCTGGGGGTGTCTGTTGAGGATCGCGAGTATGGAGTGCCAAGGATCGACTGTTTACGCCGTGTAAACGCCACTATTCGCTTTCTCTCTGTTGAGCCACTGTTGGAGGATTTGGGAGAGCTGGATCTGACTGAGATTCACTGGGTGATCGTTGGTGGTGAGTCAGGGCCGAAAGCCCGGCCGATGAAACAAGAATGGGTGGATAACATACACCAGCAATGCGATTCATTCGGCTCAGCCTTCTTCTTCAAGCAATGGGGCGGCTGGGGCTCTGATGGAGTGAAACGCTCGAAAAAGGCCAACGGGCGGCTGCTGAACGGCCAGACCTGGGATGAAATTCCGCTACTCAATCTCGCCTGATACCAAAATAAGGAATGCAGATGGCCAAGGATGAAGAGAAGTATCGTTGGGATTGGGGAACGCAGACCTTCCCGACCATTGATCCGCACAGCAGGATCAAACATCAGATTATTGATGATTACATACAGGCCTACATTGATGTTCTGATGCGGAATCAGCAGATGCCGGAGCTGGGGCTATCCATAGTTGATGGTTTCAGCGGCGGCGGCATCTACCATGACGGCGCTGGCGGCACCCACTTCGGCTCTCCAGTAATTGCACTGGAGGCCATTCAAGAATCAGAGGTGCGTAACAACCAGGGTCGCATCAAGCCGCGCACCATTCGCTCGCAGCATTATTTCGTAGATGTGAAACCTGAAAACATTGCTTGCCTGCACGCTGTACTGGCCGCTCGCGGCCATGCCTCTCGAGTGGGTAGCGATGTCCACCTGCATAGTGCCGAATTTACCCAGGCCCTGCCAATCATTGCGCAAAAGCTCAAGTTCTTCGGGAAAGGCGAACGCGTGCTTTTTCTCTTGGATCAGTATGGATACGGCGACGTACCATTTCCCAAGATCAAATGGATTTTCCAGAATCTGAGCAGTGCAGAGGTTCTGCTTACATTCAATGTCGACTTCCTGGTTACGTACCTTGCTGACCGACAGGCAAACCGCAAAGCTATTTCCAATATCGGCTTAGATCACCATGTGCCATGGAGCACGCTGAAGGAGTTGAAGGCACATCAGCCTCGAAATTGGCAATACATCATTCAGCGCTTCCTTTCGGAGGGAATCAAACAAGAAAGCGGCGCGGAGTACATGACCGTATTTTTCATCCGTCCAGCTGGCAACAACCCGATGGCCTATTGGTTTATCCACCTGGCGAACAACTACCGTGCCAACGATGTAATGAAGAAAATTCACTGGAAGTACGGCAATAATTTTTCCCATATGCTGTCACCGTCCAGTTTTTTCGGATATGACGCCAATCGCGATATCGCCGTAACTGGGCAGCCTGATCTTCTTTTGGATGAACACCATTTTGATGACGCAACGGCCGATCGCATCCGTGATGAGCTCTCAGAACTCCTCCCCAGGCAGGTTTATGATCGTGAGCGGCAGCCGTTCAGCGGACTAATGACCGGACTGACGAATTACACCATGGCCGACGAGCTACGTGTAAAGCAGGCTCTGGATATGGCGATCGCTACAGGCGATGTGCTTGCGGTCGGAAAGGACGGAAAAACGAAACGCCGCAAAGGCACAAGCATCAAATCCACTGACACGCTGATTGCCCCTCCACAGAGGCCAATGTTTTTTCTGCCGCCGGTGAAGAAGACCAAGCCCGAAAGCTGATTGCAATCGACGTGCGCACGCGCGAAGGCGGATCACGGCTCATGGTTTGCTTCAAGATTAACCAACGGAGCTTGAACCTCGGCCCGAACACAAGCATTCGTGGCGCGCGGCGGGTCAACCTTTAGTAGCGCAGTGTGGCTGCCGCTATCTGCAGGCTGCCGGAGCACTCTGGAATGAGCTTTATAGGCGATTATAAAGTGATTATAGAGCGATTATAGAGCGATTATAGAGCGATTATAGAATCTGATTTTTTGGCCCAATTTGAAGGCTATTAGTCCAGATAAGTCGGCTTCCAGCGCTTTCTGCGCAGGGATGTGCTTGATGCCCTGGCCGTCATTCCTGGCCACTGAGACTCCGATCCGCTTCGAGCAGGTAAGCGGTCTGGCCTGTTTACTCAGGGGTTTTGGTGTATTGCGCTCCAGCCTCAATGAGGCCTATCAGGGCCCGCGTCGGTTATGCAGGCTGTTGGATGCCAAGATCTTCGGGCTCTCGCACGGCAAGTCATGGTTACCATCATCGAGGATACGATTAGGCAGGAGCAGCCATTTCCTCAGGACTGGCTCGGGCAGCGCGTCTGCTATGTCTACGATGAACCCATTATCGAGGGCGTGACTCTGTGACCAGCACTATCAGTCTGCGAATCCTCTTGCGTGAGCGCTGGCGGGAGTGATCGCAGATGGCGATCCCGCCATGGTGGGGTTGTAGGTTTAATGGGCCCAACAGTACGCATCATAGGCACTTATGGTCTTGGCTTCGGGGCTAGTTGACTACCATAAGCGATCCCGTGCTTGAGCAGATTACCCAAGCGACTGAAAAGACCTACGAGGCATCGAGACCGGTTGCTTCAAATAACCAGTTGCTGGCCTGAGGGGGCATAGCTGCGAACAACACGAACCGGACGCATAAAAGAAAGCCGCCCGAAGGCGGCGCTGAGCGACAGGCGCTCGGACTCTTGGTTCCGCTTACTTCTTCAGCGATTGCAGGTAGTCCTTCAGGGTCTGATCGTCCGCAGATTTAACCGTCATGCCATTCGGGCCGCTACCGATGTCGGTGAACTGCTTGGCCGGCTCGCCGGTTTTCTTGAATTCTTCCAGTTCCTTAGAGCCTTCGCGGAACACCCACAGGCGGCCATCTTCGACTTCGGTGACAAAGCCAGGCTTGTCGTACTGACTGGCGAAGGCGGCGGTGGCGAACAGGCTGGTCAACAGCATTGCAGTCAAAGTCATTTTTTTCATCGCAAGGTTCCTGCTTGGGTTAGAGATGCGATGAAGCCTAAGGCTCTTCTGATGACGAAAAGATTACAACATTCATATATGCGATTAGGCAGATGTTACTGAGTATTTCTAGCTCACGATATCGGTCTGACGGCAGCAGGAAGCCAGCAAAACCAAGCTATTGACATCACTTTCCGGGGAGCTCGCGCACCGGATGATGATTTTCGCTTTACTGTATATTCGATAAAACATATATTTGCTAAACCATATTCGATTCGAGATTTGGCAATGTCTAACAAGACCCGCGTGCTGTTCGTTTGTGTGGCTAACGCTGCTCGCTCGCAGCTGGCTGAAGCGCTGCTGCGACACACTGATTCCGAACGTTTCGAGGCATTCAGCGCCGGCACTGAGCCTGGTGAGGTTGATCCGCGCACCCTGGATGCGCTTGAGCACCTTGGCGTAAGCACCGAGGGGCTGCGCAGCAAGTCCATTGATGAGTTTGCCGGCGAGCGTTTCGAATACGTCATCACACTGTGCGATAAGTCGTCTTTGGAGTGCCAGGCCCTTCCAGGTGCTGGTGAGGTACTGGCGTGGAACTTTGAAGACCCGGTGACCAGCACCCAGCCCGACGCATTCCGCCACACCCTTCACGAGATACACGAGCGCATCAAGATGTTCGTGCTGGTGAAAACTAAACGTTGAGACCTCTATGGCTGACCACCTGACACCGACCACCGTATTCAAATGCCTGGCTGACGAGACCCGCGTTCGCCTGATGCTGCTCATCACCCGCGAGGATGAGTTGTGCGTTTGTGAGCTGACCTGCGCGCTGGATGAAAGCCAGCCGAAGGTTTCCCGCCACCTAGCACAACTGCGCAACTGCGGTCTGCTGGAAGATCGCCGACAAGGCCAGTGGGTCTATTACCGCCTGCACCCCAGCCTACCGGACTGGGTGATCGCTGTTCTGAAAACCACTCTGGATGCCAATCAGCATTGGCTCAGCCCGGATGCCAAACGCCTCGATGTGATGGGCGACCGCCCGCAGCGGCTCGCTGCCTGCTGCTGAGCCGCACTCTACTTTTACGAGATAGCTCGATGAAGATTTTGTTTCTCTGCACCGCCAACAGCTGCCGCAGCATTCTTTGCGAGGCTGTGTTCAACCACTTGGCACCGGCTGGCATGAAAGCCTACAGCGCCGGCAGTCAGCCGAAAGGTGTAGTGCATCCGCTAAGCCTGAAAACGCTGGAGAGCGCAGGTATCTCGACTACAGGGCTCTTCAGCAAATCCAGCGATATTCACGAGAGTCTAGCCCCTGACTTCGTGATCACGGTCTGCGACAAGGCTGCCGGCGAAGCCTGCCCGGTATTTTTTGGGCCGGCGACCAAGGCTCACTGGGGGCTGGCTGATCCATCGGAATACCAGGGCAGTGAGGACGAGATCGAAGCCGCTTTTGCCGCCACCCTGGAGCAGATTAAAACCCGCGTTGAAGCCTTCCTGGCTTTACCGCTGCAGATGGATACCGAGCAACTCAAGGCTGAGCTGGCCTTGATCGGTACGCTCTAACTCTGGAGGCATGAGGATGAGCAAAAGCCGCCTTTCATTTCTTGATCGCTACCTGACGATCTGGATCTTTCTCGCCATGGCCATTGGGGTCAGCCTGGGCAGCCTGTTCGAGGGCCTACCGGCCAGGCTCAACAGCTTGTCGGTAGGCTCGACCAATATCCCGATCGCCATTGGCCTGATCGTGATGATGTACCCGCCGTTGGCCAAGGTCAGGTATGAAGAGCTACCCGAGGTGTTCAAGGACAAGCGCATTCTCGCGCTGTCGCTGATCCAGAACTGGGTGATTGGCCCGGTACTGATGTTCGCCCTGGCGGTGATCTTCCTGCGCGATTACCCCGATTACATGACAGGCCTGATCCTTATCGGCCTGGCGCGCTGCATTGCCATGGTACTGGTGTGGAACCAGATCGCAGGGGGTAATAACCAGTACGTTGCTGGCCTGGTCGCGTTCAATAGCATCTTCCAAATCGTGTTTTTCAGCCTGTATGCCTGGATCTTCCTCGGCCTGCTGCCACCTTTGTTCGGACTACAGGGCAGCGTGATCGACGTGAGCTTTGTCAGCATCGCCGAGTCCGTACTGATCTATCTCGGCATTCCGTTTCTGGCTGGTTTCATGACGCGCAAGCTCCTGATCAGCCGCAAAGGCGAAGAGTGGTTCAACCAGCGTTTCATCCCCCGCATCAGCCCGCTGACGCTGGTCGCTTTGCTGCTGACTATCGTGGCGATGTTCAGCCTCAAGGGCGACATGGTGCTGCAACTGCCGCTGGATGTGCTGCGCATCGCCATCCCGCTGACCATTTACTTCGTGGTGATGTTCTTCATCAGTTTCTGGATGGGCAAGCTGTTGGAGGCTGACTACCCACGTACTACCGCGCTGGCCTTTACCGCTGCCAGCAACAACTTCGAACTGGCTATTGCTGTGGCTATTGCCACGTTCGGTCTGGCTTCGCCGGTGGCCTTTGCCACGGTGATCGGCCCTCTGGTGGAAGTGCCGGTGCTGATCGCCCTTGTCGGGGTGGCGCTGTGGCTCAAGCGCCGCTGGTTCGACCAGCCTCGCGCAGCACTCGCTCAGGAGTAGACGTATGTCTGAAGAACACATCCCCAATCTCGATGCTCAACTAGTCGATCTGCCCACCCTCGACAAACTCGGCGGCCCTCTTACCGTCAAGCACAAGCCGCGCATCTTGCTGCTCTACGGATCGACCCGCGAACGTTCGTTCAGTCGCTTGCTGACTGAGGAAGCCGCTCGCCTGCTGGAGCACTTCGGTGCCGAAACTCGGATATTCAATCCATCTGGCCTGCCGCTGCCGGACGATGCTCCAGATAGCCATACCAAGGTGCAGGAGCTGCGCGAGTTGATGCAGTGGTCGGAAGGACAAGTCTGGTGCTCGCCGGAGCGTCACGGCTCGATGACTGCCGTATTCAAGGCGCAGATCGACTGGGTTCCGTTGGCCATGGGTGCAGTCCGCCCAACTCAAGGTAAAACCCTAGCGGTGATGCAAGTCTGTGGAGGCTCGCAATCCTTCAACGTGGTCAACCAGCTGCGTGTACTTGGCCGCTGGATGCGCATGTTCACCATCCCGAACCAATCGTCTGTCCCGAAGGCTTTCCTGGAGTTCGATGAGGCTGGCCGGATGAAACCCTCGGCTTTCTATGACCGCGTAGTGGACGTGATGGAGGAGCTGGTGAAGTTCACCCTGCTGCTGCGTGAGCGTTCCGACTACCTGGTTGACCGCTATTCCGAGCGAAAGGAATCGGCAGAAGAACTCTCGAAACGCGTTAATCAACGTTCCATCTGAAGGATTTTTTGATCGTGCAACAGCATCCGTACTCCGTGCTGACCTCCGAGCAGGTCAAAGGCCAACTGATCTTCACGCCGTGCCCTGGTACCAAAGACACATCGGTCGCTGAGGCGCTGGACACTCTCAAAGGGGCCGGTGCTTCAGCCTTGCTGACCCTGATGCCCACCGAAGAACTGACCCAGAACGAAGTCGAAAATCTGCCTGGGCAGTGTCAGCAGCGCGACATCGAGTGGTTCCACCTGCCGGTGGAGGACGATCAGGCGCCCGGTGAGCGATTCCAGGCGGCGTGGGACGTTAATCGCGAGCGGATCAAGCAGTTGCTCACGGAAGGTAAGAACATTGCCATTCACTGCAAAGGCGGGTCGGGTCGTACCGGCCTGATTGCCGCACAGCTGCTGATCGAGTGCGGCGTACCACTGCGCGAGGCGATCAGTGATGTGCAGGCGCTACGCCCCCGTGCGATTCAGCACCCAGCACATACCCACTACATCAGCCAGTTCGACACAGCCCAGTCGTAATTCCCCGCAGCTAGCCGCCCCGAGAGAATACAAACATGAGCATCAAAGTAGGTATCAACGGTTTTGGTCGTATTGGACGTCTCGCCTTGCGTGCAGCCTGGAGCTGGCCAGAGTTCGAGCTCGTACAGATCAACGACCCGGCAGGTGACGCAGCGACTCACGCCCACCTGATCAACTTCGATTCGGTGCATGGCCGCTGGAACAACGAAGCCAGCGCCGAGGGTGATCATGTCGTGATCGGTGGCAGCCGCATCAAGGTCACCGCCAATAAGGCGATTGCTGACACCGATTGGTCGGGCTGCGATCTGGTCATCGAAGCCAGCGGCAAGATGAAAACCGTTGCAGTGCTGCAGGCCTACTTGGATCAGGGGGTGAAGCGTGTGGTGGTGTGCGCGCCGGTCAAGGAGAAAGGTGCACTGAACGTGGTTATGGGGGTCAATCAACACCTGTTCGATCCCACTCAGCATCGCATCGTTACCGCTGCGTCCTGCACCACCAACTGCCTAGCTCCTGTGGTCAAGGTCATTCACGAGAACCTGGGTATTCGCCACGGCTCGATCACTACTATTCACGACCTGACCAATACCCAGAGCATCCTCGACCAGCCGCATAAGGATCTGCGTCGTGCTCGTGCCTCGGGCATGAGTCTGATCCCGACTACCACGGGTTCGGCCACGGCCATCGCAGAGATCTTCCCCGAGCTGCGCGGCAAGCTGAATGGCCATGCCGTGCGCGTACCGCTGGCAAACGCTTCTCTCACCGACTGTGTGTTCGAAGTCGAGCGCGCCACTTCTGCAGATGAGGTCAATGCGCTGCTCAAAGCCGCCGCCGATGGCCCGCTAAAGAATATCCTCGGCTACGAGGAGCGTCCCCTGGTCTCAATTGACTACCGCACCGATCCACGTTCTTCGATCATTGATGCACTGTCGACCATGGTGGTCAATGACACCCAAGTGAAGATCTACGCCTGGTATGACAACGAGTGGGGATACGCCAACCGCGCTGTAGAGCTGGCCAAACTGGTCGGTTTGGCCAATTAACAGGGAGCGATCATGAAGGCGTTGTCAGCCCTTTCCCCGGAAGTGCGCCAGTATCTGCTGGTCACCGGCAACTACTGGGCCTTTACCCTCACCGACGGTGCCTTGCGCATGTTGGTGGTGCTCCACTTCCACACCTTGGGCTACACGCCGCTGCAGATCGCGGCGCTGTTTCTGTTCTACGAGATCTTCGGCGTTATCACCAACCTGGTGGGCGGCTATCTCGGGGCTCGGCTGGGCTTGAATCGCACCATGAACATTGGCTTGGGCCTACAGGTTGTGGCGTTGTTGATGCTCACTGTGCCCGTCGCCTGGCTAACCATCCCTTGGGTGATGGGCGCGCAGGCCATGTCGGGTATCGCCAAAGACCTCAACAAGATGAGCGCCAAGAGTTCGATCAAGCTGTTGGTGCCTGACAACCAGCAAGGCACGCTCTACAAGTGGGTGGCGATCCTCACTGGCTCGAAGAATGCGCTGAAAGGAGTTGGCTTTTTCCTCGGCGGTGCGTTGCTGGCATTGATGGGGTTCACGGGCGCAGTGCTGGCGATGGCCGCCGTACTGGCCCTGATCTGGATAGCTAGCCTGTTCCTGCTGAAGAAAGACCTGGGCAAGGCCAAAGCCAAGCCCAAGTTCCGCGACATCCTCTCCAAGAGCCGGGCGATCAACATTCTCTCTGCGGCCCGGCTGTTCCTCTTCGGTGCCCGTGATGTGTGGTTCGTGGTGGCCTTGCCGGTCTACCTGAGCACCGTGTTTGGATGGGACTTCTGGCTGGTGGGCGGCTTCCTGGCGGCTTGGGTCATCGGCTACGGCATCGTGCAGTCGTTCGCCCCGAACATCACCGGGAAAAAACGTGGTCATGTCCCCGATGGGCGAGCTGCTTTTGTTTGGGCGTCACTGCTGGCTGGCTTACCTGCGGCTATTGCCCTTGGTCTTTCGGCGGGGTTGTCGCCTCAGGTTGTGCTGCTGGGTGGGCTGATGCTGTTCGGCGTTCTGTTCGCTGTGAACTCGTCGCTGCACAGCTACTTGATCGTCAGCTACGCCAAGGAGGATGGCGTGTCGCTGGATGTGGGCTTCTACTACATGTCCAACGCGCTGGGGCGACTGATCGGTACGTTACTCTCGGGCTGGGTATTCCAGGCTTATGGTCTGGAGGCCTGCCTGTGGGTTTCCAGTGCGTTTGTGCTGGCCGCTGCGCTGATTTCCATCGCCTTGCCCAGGCACCTCGATGCGGCTCCGCAGGCCTGATCAAGCGGCTCAGAGCGGAGGCCCTCAGGCCTCCGCCGTTGCCAAAAACTGTTCGATCTCGGTTGCGGTGCTACGTGCCGTACGGGTCACCCCGATCAGGGTTGCTGAAGCCGATCCCGTCCATTCGCCATAGCCCACCAGCCAGAGCCTGGGTTCGTGGACGGCGCGAGTCCCCTCAACCTCGACTCGCCCCTCATCGTTGATCAGCCCCAGGTTGGTCAGGTGACCCAACGCGGGTTTGAAGCCGGTGCACCAGATCACTGCATCGACCATGGTCTCCGTGCCATCGGGCCAAACCACACCATTACGGGTGAAGCGTGTGAAGGGGCGAACTGCGTGCAAGACGCCACGTTCACGCGCTTCGACCACGGGCGGTACCATCACCACATCGCCCAGCCCGCCCACTGGTTGTTCGATGACGCGACCTTCCTGCTGGGCTTTCCAGCGGTCGGTCGCTCGCTCGAACAACACACGACCATCGACATCATCGGGCAGAAACAGCGGCTTGGTGGGCGTCACCCAGGTGGCTTCGGCCACTTTGGAGACCTCTGCCAGGATCTGTGCCCCGGAGTTTCCACCGCCTACCACCAGCACCCGTTTGCCTGCGAACGGCTGGGCCTCGACATAGTGGGCCGAATGCAACTGCTGGCCGCGGAACAACTCGGTACCCGTATAGTTGGGGATATGGGGATTGCTCCAGGTACCAGTAGCACTGACCACTGCCTTGGCATCCCAATGCCCTTGCTCGGCATGGACGCGCAGCGCGCCATTGATGCGTTCGACCGAGGTGACTCGCACTGGTCGCTCGACCGGGAACTGGTAACGCGCCTCATAGCGTGTCAGGTAGTCGATGACGTGATCACGCGTCGGGTAACCCTCTTGAACTGGCGGCATCATCCAGCCGGCAATCGAACTCCAAGTCGCCGGCGAGAACAGTCGCAAGGAGTCCCAGCCATGACGCCAAGCCCCGCCAGGGCCATCCTCGGCATCGAGCATCACAAACGACAACCCCGTACGCCGCAGAAAGTACGCGGTGGTCAACGCGGCTTGGCCGCCGCCGATGATGACTACATCCCACTTATTTTCAGGGCGAGCTTCCACTGAGGGACTCCAAACAGACCGATTGCGCAGTGTAATCGCCCGAGTCAGCCTGAACGCTGATCTATCTCAGGCAATTACCTGCTCAGTTGCCTTCGCGATCTGACAACTCATTTACTCTATGTTCTGGAACCAGATCGACCAACGGAGCGATCATCATCTGAGCAGTTCGAACCCAGGAACTCAACGTCTCGAGATCTAATAGCACTGATTCGGCTACCTCCCAGACGGAGGACTCCTCGGTCGTAACTGGCGGTAGAGTGCCTTCGACCAACGCCTGGGCCATCGTATGCAGCTTCAGCAACTCGTCGCGTATAGCAATCATCCCACCCAGCTCAGCCAGGCTAGTGTCAAGTCGATCGACCAAACCGAGTAGCTGTGACGTATCGAAGCTGTTGCGTAGCTTCTCCAATGCGGCGGCGTCCACCTCGCCGCACGGCGTAACGTGAAAGGATGCGGGAGGAATTTTGATCATGGGGCCAACTCGGTATCGGCCTGGCGGGGCGTGCTGACACGCAGCGAGCCGGCGGCTTGTTGAAACACCGAATCCTTGATCCAAGGCTCCGGTGGCCGATTGAGCTTGAGGTTGAACTCGCCGAAGCGTTTGACGTTGCTGGTCAGGTAGGGACTTAGGAACGACACGTCCTCATCAGTAAACTGCCAGCCCTCGCGTGCCAGTTTCTGCAGGATACGCATCATGTCCACAGTGTTCTGCAGGATCACCGACGAGGCCACCATGTCGTTGTAGCGCAGTCGCTTCTGTTGCTCGTCCGGATCGTTCTCAGCAATCACATCGCCGCCGAAGGACAACCACTTGGAGAATCCGTTGTAGGACTCGATCTTGTTGGTGTTTGCCGTGACTTCCTGGCGCAGCTCGCGGCTACCGATCCAGTTGAGCAGGAATATCGTGCGGATCACGCTGCCGAGCGCCTGTGCCGCGTGGTAGAGCTTGTTGCGCCTGCTGTAGGAACCGAGTTTTCGCAGCAGCATAGGCGAAGAAATTTTGCCGGCCTGGATTGATAGCGCGACCTGCATCAGATCCTGCCAGTGGGTTTCGATCAGGTGCCAGTCGGCAGTGTCGGTGAACAGGCGGTTGATGTGCTTGTATGATACGCCGCGATCCGGCCGGCACATCACTAGGTCGCGCCAGTTGCGGATACGCGGCATCAGGTTGATGCCCAGCAGATGGGTGAAGGCAAACACCGTGGCCGACTGCCCTTGGGTGTCCGAGTACACCGTATCGGGTTCGACGCTGAGGTCTATTTTGAGTAGCCCCTCGATCACATAGATCGCCTCCCAGATACCCGGCGGGATGAAGTGCTGGAACACGGCGATGTAGTTGTTGGCCACATGCCGGTAGGCCACAGCCCCCATTTTGCGGTAGCGGAAGTGGTAGCCGGCCAGCAGATTGTCGTCATAGAAGTCGAACTGCGTACCGTCCGCGGCCACTGCCTTGCCATCGCCCCAGAGTTTGGGCAGGTCAAGCTGTAGGTAGAGTTCCACCAACTCGCGGTTGGCCTTGTCCAGCTTCTCCAGCGAGAGGTGACGGCGATTCGTGTAGGACAGCATGTGTGGCGTTACATTACCGGTCAGATGCCGCGCGGCCTGGTTAGGGCCTAGGTTGCAGCCCATGGCGAAGATCGTCATCAGGTAGCGCTCGGCAGGTTCTTTGAGCTTCGGCTCGTTACCGGACATAGGCCCGAAATGCCGAGTGAACTGAATCCAATGCTCGATGTTGGCCATTATGTCGAGCACATGTCTGGTCGGCATGCGCTGCATGAGCGCAGTCTGTAGCGAGATAGCCGAGGGCGGGATATCTCGAGCGGTCACTCGGCGGAGAACCGGCTCGCCGGTTTCGTTGATCGATACGTCCCCTCGGCATGATGGGAATTTCTCGTCTAGTTGCTGCGCTGTTTCCTCAAGCTGGGCCTTGAGAGAGGCAACAAACTCCTTCGCTGTACCAGGCAGCCCCATTTTTTCGCAGTAGGCCGGTAGTCGCTGGAGACATTCTTCCCAGGGCAGCAACTGCTTGCGATAGTCGGCGAAGGATTCCGACCCTTGCACGCACATGTCGCCGGATCGCAGCTCGCTGGCCAGGTAAGAGAAAACGCAAACCTCCAGATAGCGTCGGTTGGTCGGTGGTCCCTCACTGGAAGGACGGCGAACGACCTTGACCCAGCGATCCGACGCAAACGACAAGTCAACGTGCTCGTCGATCCACTCTCGGTGTAGGTTCTCGCTGTCCTGGATCAATTGAAGTGCCTGAATCAGCGACCGATCCTGAGTCGTGGGCTCCAGTTGAAGAAGGTGGCTGAGGCGGAACAACAGCGATCGATGGGATCTGAAGTGCTTCCAGATCAGCGGCAGGTAGTTGTTACCACCGGTAGCCTGAACTTCGGCGCAAGTCTCGCGCAACCGATCCAGATTACCATCGGGGGAGAGGTATTCGCGAATCAGGCTGCCGGCCTCCTGATCATCCGGTTCTTGAACCAGAATCTGCACCACGCCGTCCAGGGTCGCCGCCAACTGCTCCAGCTTCTGGCGTTGCCTAGCCTGGATTTGCTCCAACTCCTCCTTGGCGCGTTTATGAATCGTCGAAATCCGTCGGATGAACATCTCGGCCAGGTGATCTCGTGTCCGCACGCGCATGCGATAGATCAAAGCCAGCATCAGCGTGTAGCGTTTCGGTAGCGAGCAGTCTTTCAGCTCGGAGACGTCCGATGCTGCTGCCTGGGCAGCGAAGTGGCGGATCTTAGTATCGACGATGCCCTCAAATATAGCGTCGAGATTCCCGAAGCTTTCCAGCCAGGCCAAGTGATCGATCAGTACTTCCAAGTGCTTGCGGGACGGCTTCTTGGGCGCCTGCTTCAGGGCATTGAAGTCGCTTTGGCGTCGGCCGAAGTCAGTGTCGAGCAGTTCTTTCAGCTTGTAGATCACCTCGATTGGGGTTCTGGTTACCACCAGGTTGAATATTTTGTCCTGGGCGTCTGCCCGCGCGTGCTCCGCCAGGTCGTTCAGGGTCGAGTAGGCGGGCAGCTCATAGTTTTGACGCAGTAGTTCGTCGATCACCGCATTGATAATGTCCGCACGCTGTTCGAGGAGAGGAGCCATCAACTGCGCATGCGCGACTGCAATGCCCTGACCATCAGAGCCATAGAACGGCTGCACCCCGAGCCGCTCTCGCACTGCGTTCATATGACGGTAAAGCTGCATCCATTTGTAGGGCGATAGGGCGACCTTACTGCGCAGGCCTATTTGAGTACGGATGAAATCAACGACTGGATCAGGTACCTCAGCGATTTCTGGAAAGTATCGGAGTACCTGGAAGGTCTTGAACAAAACAGCGAGGTTCAGTCGGAATGCAGCATTGGCGCGACTTTTGATCCAGGTAACTTCTTCCTCGGAAAATGTGAATTCGCGCTGCAGCTCGGCCCTTGAATACGAGCGCGACAGAACTGGATAGGCAGTACGTTCGAGGGATGCCATGGATCACTCCTTTCCTGAGTCAACTGGAAAAGATAGACCACGCATCTGAAACAGCCTTTTCTGTAGAAAATATCCTTTAAAAACATAACTCTACAGACCAAATGAATGAATTTTCTCCTTATCTCGGCATGACCCCCTGCTCTGATCGTGCCCGGCGTGCCTGAAGTTCCCGGGTTCGCCTTCCGACTGCAAAAAGGACAATAAAAAATGTTTCGCTACTTCCCCACTAATTACGTTTGGAACCTGTCGGTGGATCTCGCCATCGAAATGGGTGCTCGCATAGGCGAGATCGAAGAGATGTGCGCGCCTTTACAAGAGGCTGCGAACCAACCCGACGCGGCCGGCACCGCAGCATTCCGTGAGACGTGGTCAAAGATGGCAGACAAGCTCTGTGGTCTCGCTGAGGAGGACGAGGTTGCTGGCCGGCGACTATCTGCGGGCGAAAAGTACAACCGTGCCGCCACCTACTACCTCACGTGTGAACGTCTGCAAGCTCATGGTGCACCGGGTCGTAAAGAACTGTACCAGCGTTTTTTAGAAACTTTCGCCCGTGGCATTGCCCTGTCCAAAGAGAACTGTGAACGCGTAGAAATCCCCTATGAGGGCAAGGTCATCTCGGGCCTCTATGTGCGCGCGGAAGGTGTCGAGGGCCCGGCTCCGTTGCTGGTACAGGTCAACGGACTGGACTCGACCAAAGAAATGAAATACCGCGTTGGCTTGCCGGCATGGTTGGCCAAGCGCGGCGTATCTTCGCTGGTCATCGACCAGCCAGGTACTGGCGAGGCGCTACGTTTGCATGATCTTACAGCTCGCTATGACAGCGAGCACTGGGCCAGTCAAATCGTTGATTGGTTGGAAAACCGATCTGAAGTTGACCCAAAGCGTATCGGTCTGGAAGGCGTTTCCCTGGGCGGTTACTACTGTCCTCGCGCAGTTGCCTTTGAACCACGTTTCGCCTGTGGCGTTGTGTGGGGGGCCAACCACGATTGGCGCGATGTGCAGAAACGCCGACTCGAGAAGGAAGGGAGCTTGCCGGTACCTCATTACTGGGCACATGTCTGCTGGGTTTGGGGGGCGAAGGACATCGATGAATTCATGCAAATTTCGGAGAGCGTGCATTTGGACGGCATTCTCGATCGCATCAAGGTACCTTTCCTTGTAACCCATGGAGAAAAGGACTCTCAGATCCCGCTCAAGTGGGCTCACCGCACGTTTGAGCAATTGGTAAATAGCCCCAAACGCGAGTTGAAGGTCTTTACCGGCCGAGAGGGTGGCGTGCAGCACTCAAGCTTCGACAACAGCATCAACGCTGGACAGTACATTGCAGACTGGGTCGCTGAAACCCTGGGTGGACGTACCGCGTGAAAACAGGCTCTGCCTGCGTCAAGCGCAGGCAGAGCCTCCGGCTAACCAGATCTTATTAGTGTCATCGGCGTGTATTCGCGATTCGATGTTGCCGCCATGCAGATGGCTAATCATGCTTGTTAGACCCGGAAATCCCGACGCGGCAAATTCAGAGTCACTCCTCGCAACCGAAGTACGTTCTTGGGGCTTACGAAGCCTGCACTCATCGTACCGTCGCTCAAAACTACAGAGGGATAACACTGCCCGCTGGAGCGCCTCCATGTCTTTCTTTCCCAGTTGAATACTGATCGAACGGTTCATCGTTTGGCCCTCAAAGTCGAATTTGCTTGAGGGTTTTCGTGGGCGAAGGAACCCATCCTAGGGAGGAGGAAACACATTAAATTTATTGAACACCTTCTTGTTTTTGTTAGTCGCATAGGTCGCTACGAGGAAATGCGATGGCATCCGCGCTGGCTAGACCGTCGACGTAACATTCTTCGCGGCCCAAGCCTTTAAACGCCGTCAAGCAGCGTCCAAGCGTTGCGGTTTTTGTCCTGAATTCGTCAAACGAGCGCTTCGGGACAGGCCGCAGATCAAAACAACCTAGATTTTCGTGGGAATGCCGCCACGGCAACTCAACGTTGAAGAAAACTCTGAAGGCCCCGAAAACAGCGGCGTGTACGCTAAATAGGCCGGCGACTCGGCTTTTGTCCTCATATCTCAAAAAGTCGGCTGAAGGCCCTGGTTTCATTGTGTTTCGGTGGGCTGAACGCCTTTATTCACAAGGCCTCCAGAGCGACGATCGCTCATTTTGTCCTCGTTTCGCAACGGTCACAGAGTTTGGACGGCAGAAGCGTATTTTTCGAATCAGTGTCTTATGAGCCTCATGAACATTTCTAACATGGCATCTGGTTTAACATAATATACATTATGCGAACCTAAGCATACGAAGCCTGGGTGTCTTTCCTGCCGCTTTTCACCTGGTGACCAGGCTGGCCAAGTCGAATTTTGCGCATGCGAGAAAACGCCGTGACGAACATTACGATTCAAGTCGCCATGCTTCCTGACGCATGGCGTTTAACGCAATTTGATGCTGTTTCACGCAAACAACTCAAGCGCCGCATCATCCCATTCGTGGCCACGCTCGGACCAGCCATTGTCACTTTGCGGTGGGAATCCGGTACGGCAATATCCTTGTTTCGCCGTGAAATCAAATATGGCATGCGGGTAATCGTTGATCAGCAGCGCAGCCTTGCTGTGATCAACCGACCAGCCGATCTTCACGCTGGAAGGTTTGTGTTTGTCTGAAACGTCCGCCACGTTGTAGATATGCAGCGCATCCTGAATCGGGTTGCCTTCAGCCGCTGTGTCCAGCGCGTAGAAATAGCCGGTATCTTCGTCGTCTTCGAATACGACAACGTAAGTTCCTACCTCCGCAGGTGCTTCTGTGACTGAGCCTTGGCCTACATGCAGTTCAGATTCGGCTGACAGGTATATTGGCATCGGGTATTCCTTTACGGGTTGAATGTCTGGAGCATTCGATAATGCCAAGAGCCATTGGCGGATCGCAACGGCAAGATGACGGCGGTTAACCTGCCCTACGCCACCGACAAATAACTGATAATTATAACTAAACTAAATATCCATTTAGTTTAGTTATAATGGATGGGCAATTATTGGACGATAGAATACGACGGCACCGCCCCTGTCCGCATCCACTGAGATCCGGATCCCTGATCCAGCAAAATTTCGTCGTAAAGGCTTTCAAGACGATATGGTAGCGCTCCCCTACTCTGCTCCATCAAATGATGCGCTAGAAGGCCCCGTTTGCTCTTATCCAGGCCGTTGAACAGTTTCAACCACAACGCTTACGTGTTTACATTGGTGGCTGTCGCTTTCGCCGAACCCACTGTCGCTTTATGTTTTATCGGTTGGATCAGAGATCGCCTCGGCGATGGTTGCAGATTCGCAAGGTAAATATTGTTTCGGGATAGAGGGTTCGACTGGGCGTCGTGTGAGGGCTAACTGGGATTTACTGCGAATCTTCTCTTCCCACTTGGCACGTTCCTGTGTGATGTTTTCGATTCGGACCTTCCTGTCTGTGGTTCTGAGTGTGATCAGTGCCGCAACCAATACCGATATGACAGCGGTTGATAGAATGTCTAAGAGGTCCATGTTTTTTCCGATAACAGTTGACGGAAAATGCTTTGCTTCGCTTGCCCTTGTTCAGCGAAGCAGAAAAAATCATTTCGATATTTGCAGGAGCGCTATTCTTGGTTTTTAATTCGTCTTAGTTGTGTAGGTGTCACGCCAAGTTTGGTGCGCAGTATGCGTGTTAAATGCGCCTGATCCGAAAAGCCGCAATGATATGCAATTTCTTTAATCGAAAGTTCTCCATTGTACAGCAGGCGCTTCGCTCGCTCGACGCGCTGCTCGGTGACAAATGTATGTGGTGAACAATGAAATGATTCGCTGAACTTCTTCGAGAATGTCCAGACTCCCAAGCCTACTGCGTCGGCCATTTCATCCAGGCGTATGGATTGTTCCAAATGGCTATCGATAAAGTCGAGCAAATGTTTTTTCTGCTGTTGAGATAGGCGGCCAGGCGTACAGGATTCTTTAAAGGTGACGCTGGCGAAATTTCGGAGAAGATGAATGGCTAACTGCATGCTCAAGGCCTCAACATACAATGATCCACCAATTCCACGACTTCTCACTTCGCTTGTAATTGCGCTGACAATAGATGCCAGAATCGAGTCTTGCGTGCGCAGCAGATCATGTAGGCGGACCTCTTCAATCGGCCGCTCCATCACATCCATGGCAACACGTGACATCAGCGCATTGGAAAGATAGAGGTGAGAAACATCAATGTCCTCGGTCCAGTTCCAATGGGAGTCCTGTGACATTGTAAGCAGGGAAATATCGCCCGGAGCGCAAGCGGTACGCGTCCACCCTTCGTCCACGCATCTATCCATCGGTGTATGGCCCAGGAAATAATAAACGATCATGAAATGATCCAGGGGTGGGATAAGGACGTCCTGACCTTTGTATCGATATGACCGCTGCTCTATATCTTTCCAACCGAGTTCTTCGCTTGAGCTGAGAACTACGCCTGGCACCCACTTGAGAAGTTCTTTTGGAGTAATGACTGTCGGCATACTTAAAGTCTCATTTGAGGGCCGTCACCCTTGCTCTTACTGCGCTCCTACGCAGAATTGAAAGCACCCAAGAGGTGGTCGGCTGGTATTGTTTTTATTAGTATATGCAGCATGTCGGGATACTAGCATGGGATTCTCAGTGTCGAAAGAGATATCAATCGCCATGCGTCTTAAAGTTATTATAAGAAAACATGGCGCCAATATTAAAAAGACATAAAAAATACCAACTAACTCCCATGAGCAGATGGTTTCGATTTTTTCCTGTCCAAGCAAAAAAACGGCCGCCTGTGGGTGGCCGTAAAGGGGCTGCGAGACGTAGTTCTCGCAGCGGAGCGACTTATATCAGGCCTTCACCATGTCCTCGATGACCTTCTTAGCGTCGCCGAACACCATCATGGTCTTGTCCAGGTAGAACAGTTCATTGTCCAGGCCGGCATAGCCGCTGGCCATCGAGCGCTTGTTGACGATGATGGTCTTGGCCTTGAACGCTTCGAGGATCGGCATGCCGGCGATCGGCGACTTCGGATCGTTCTTCGCGGCCGGGTTGACCACGTCGTTCGCGCCGAGCACCAGCACCACGTCGGCCTGACCGAACTCGGAGTTGATGTCTTCCATCTCGAACACCTGGTCGTAAGGCACTTCGGCCTCGGC